>NZ_JBSFNQ010000073.1:0-37195 GCF_053981115.1 Streptomyces sp. NPDC003691
GAAGCGGTACGTGCCCGCGCGCGCCGCCCGCAGCGCCTGCTCCGCCCGCTCCCGTTCCTCGGGCGTCGTACAGCGGGCGAGCAGCGGCCACGACCGGTCCGGGTGGGAGTGGTAGTGCCGGTCGGTGGTGGCGAAACCCGCCGCGGCCACCGGCAGCAGATCGGGGGCGTACACCGGGTCCGCGGCGAGGGCGTCGACCGAGAACGACGGCGCCTGTGCCGAGAGCAGGCAGTCCAGCTGCCCCCGCAGCAGCGCGGCCTTCGGCCTGCCCCACTTCTCGGCCTCCCGCAGCAGACCGAGTGCCTGCTCGTACTCTCCGCTCAGTGCCGCCCGCCGGGCCCGCTCCACCACGGCGTCCTGCGCCCGTGTCGTGTCGTTGGCGAACGGCGGTCCTTCGCCCTCAGCGGCCCGGTAGGCCGCCGAGCGGTGAAAGGACCGGTAACGCTCCACCATGTAGTGGCGGAAGGAGGGGAAGCGGTCGGGCGGCGCGGCCCGCCAGGAAGCCCACTCGTACACCGCCCACTCGCCGTCCTCGTCCCGGTCCTGCGGGTCGATGAGAACCATCGTCGCGTCCGACTCGGCGTCCAGATGGAACGCCCTGTGCCACATTCCGGACTCCAGCAGATCCTGCGGCGAGGAGTCCTCGTGCAGAAGCTCCCCGAAGATCTCGGCGAGGCCGAGGGCGTTCCGGTGCGGGTGGATGTCCCGGGTCCCGGCCAGCCGGTAGACGGGATGGTCCGCGGGTTGCCAGCCGTCGCTGATCCGCAGGAACGTGTCGAGCGAGGGCGGCAGCCGGTGACCGATCCGCTCCTCCAGTGCGGCGATGTCCGCGTCCGACGCTCCCGGAACGCCGAGCCACCGGGCGGCGAGCAGCTCCGGGTCGGACTCGTCCTGCTCGTCGGGGTCCTGCGCGTCCGCCCACTCCTCGCTCCAGCGGGTGAGGAACTCGTGCCAGTCGAACGGGGCTCCGGTCGTGATCCGATCCGTCGATGTCATGCGGTGATGGTGGCACCCGGCACTGACAGCGGATCCCGCCGCCGGGCCCGCCCGGGCGTCCCCGGCGCGGTGTGCGCGGGGATGCCCGGGCGGGGTCGACCGTCTGCCGGGTTCGACCGTCTGCCGGGGTCGGATAGGGACGCTGTCGCCGGGTGCTCCCGCGTGGCGCCGTTCGCCTCGACCACCGGATAGCCGGCCCTGGCGTCACCACCCGTATCGGCGGTGATGAGGGCCCGCTGAACCGGCCCTGGATGGTGGGGAGGGAAGCCTGTCCACCTCGGCCTCTGCGCCCCGGCCTTTGCGCCCCGGCCTTTGCGCCCCGGCCGGACGTTCCGCCGTCCCGTTCCGGCCGGGGCGCGGTACCGGTACCGGTACCGGTACCGGTACCGGTGTCAGGGTTGCCCGTCGAGCCAGGTCAGATCATGGGCGTACAGCACTCGCTGGCAGAGCGTTGTGCACCCGGGTTCCTGCGGCGCGTACTCCGAGACGGACCAGAGCCGGTTGTTGCCGCGCTCGATGTAGAGGGCTTCCGTACCGGCCGCGGTCGGCACGGGCGCGCCGGTGGTCGAGAGGATGCCTCCGGCATCCCACTGGGCCCGGTGGAGGTGGCCGGGCTGCGTCTTGCCCCGGCTGACGTTGATGTAGAGCTTGTTCCGGACCCCGAGCGCCGCCACTCCCTGGACATATCCGGGGACCGGCAGATAGTTGCTCCAGTTCTGCGCGGGGACGTCCCCGCTGCGGGCCTCCAGGGCCGCCACCGGGTACGAGGCGATCCGCCCGGTGGAGGGGTGCTCGGCCGTCGGCCGGCAGTACTCGCCCATGATCAGCCGGTCCGGCACCGGCTCGCGGTCGAGGGAGAGGTACGACGCCTTGGGCGCGCCGGTGGAGGCACAGGTATGTGTGTTGTTGTTGTCCGGATTGGACTGCGGGGCCTTGAACCTCCAGGCCGCCACCTGGGGGATGATGTACCGGTAGCCGTAGCTGTACCAGACGTTGCCGTGCCGTCCGACCTTGGTCGTGTCCTGCACGTTCGCGGTGGTCTGCGCACCGTCGGTGTCCGCGCCCATGGCATCCCGGGTGGCCGGATTTCCGTCGGGATCCAGGTCCAGGATCCGCTGTACGTCGAAGACCCTGATCCCGTTCCGGGTGTCCGCGACATAGAGGAAGTCGCCGTACCAGACGATGCCCCCGGCGTGTATGCCGTCCTGGATGGGCGAGTCGTCGGAGGCCACCCCGTAGTACGAGATCCGGCCGGCGCTCACCGTGGTCCAGGCCAGCAGGGCGTGCTGGTACCTGACCTCGGGGAGCCCGGTGACGGGATTCGTCCGCGTCTTGACGAAGGTGACCCGCACCCCCTTCTCGTTGCAGGCGTCGTCGGCCGTCAGCTCGGCTTCCGTGCAGTCGGCCTTGGCGGTGTCGGTGTCGTTGTTGCGGCCGGGATTGTGGCCGTCGTAGGAGGCGAACACCTGGATATCGGTTCCGGCGTTGCCCCAGGACTCGTTGAACTTGGCGTCCGAGACTCCGCTGACGCCCTGGGGAATCCACTCCGGGTCGGTGGAGTCGTCGTCGTTCAGGCAGTACTTGAGCTGTGGCTGGGAAGCCGTCGGGCCGAACGGGTCGCGGGCGCATCCGGCGGCGCCCGTGCGGTCCGCCGAGCCGATGGCGTTCGTCAGGGTCCGCTTGGGCAGGACGGTCTCCAGCCGGGTGACCCGGGTGGCCGTCTCTTCGTTCATCACGCCGGCCGTCAGGGCGTGATCGGCCGGATTCGCGGTTCCGCCCGGCCCGGACCAGGACAGGGGACCCGCGGTACGTGCCGTGCCCTCGACGGCCCGGGGGTCCTGCATCCGGCTGTCGGACGGACCACCCCGCGGGGGCGGCGGATCGGCCCGGACCGGTGCGGCGAAGCCGGTGAGGACGAGTGCCGCGGCCAGACCGACCGTCAGACGCCGCCGGGCGGATCTGCGGGCCGGTCGCGGCCCGGACGGGGAAGTGTCCAATAATCTCAACTGTCGCATGAGGCGCAGGTTTTCAGACCGTATTCGGGCGGACAAACACATTTCCGCAGTACGGACGGCGGCAGCGGAGCGAGCGCCTCGCGGGAACGGGCCCGGGCTCCGGTCCCTCGGCCGGGCCACGCCGACGGCACCCTGTTCGGCGCGATGCGCGCCGCTACCCGGACCATGGGCGGCCCCGCGGACCTGGACGACATCGAGCCCGTCCGGGCCGGCGTCGAGCCGCGCCGGCGGGAACGGCCGGCGAAGGCCCACAACCCGGGCCTGCGCGCCCATCTCGAGGGGCTGCGCGGCAACGCAGCCGATGTCCATTACGGCGGGCGATCCGCCGGGCCCGGGCTCTGCCGAACGGCATACCAGGGCGGGCGGCCACGCAATCTTTCTGCCGATCGGCGTATGGGTTGCGGGGGCGCGCCGCGGCGAAGCTTGGTCCGTCCGGCCGGACAGAACAACGACCCCCCTTCCACACCTGGGAGTGCATCATGCGCAACCGCACAGTCGGCGCTGCGGCCGGCCGGCGCCACCCGCTCCAAACCGGCCCGGGGCCGCGGTCCGCCGTGGCCGGCCACCCCACCGCCGCCCCGCCCGCGCCCGGGCCGTCCGTTCCCCCTTCGATCCGTCTGGCGGCGCACGCCGCCGCGCTGACTCTGGTGCCGTCCGGGCTGTGGCGTATCGCCATCGCCCTGGGCTGGGACTCCGGATTCACCGACGAGACCCTTCACCCGGAGAACTTCCCCGGCGCGGGTACCCCGTATCTGATCGGACTCAGCCTGTTCGCCGAGACGCTCGGGCTGCTCACCCTGGGCCTCGTCCAGCGATGGGGCGAGGAACTTCCGCCATGGGTACCGGTCCTGGGCGGCCGGAGAATTCCCGTACCGGCCGCGGTGATCCCCGCCGCGCTCGGCGCGGTGCTCGTCACCTTCATCACGTTCACCGGTGCCTTCAGCTGGAACGACGCGGACAACATGGGAGCCGCCGGAGCCCCCGAGGGCGGCCACTACTGGCTGATGACCGCGTGCTACGCGCCCCTGCTGGCGTGGGGTCCGCTGCTCGCCGTCGTCACGGTGGCCTACTACCGCCGCCGTCGTCGCGGTCGCTGAGTCCTGCCGCGCGGTCCCGGCGCGCCCCGCCTCCTCGGCGGACGGAGCGCTTCGAACACCAGGCGGCTTCACGTCGGGCGACCCCTTCCGGGCCAGCAAATATAAGGGTAGGCTCGCCTAAGTTGATCATTGTGTGTGGTGGAGGAGCCCGTGATCGAAACCCCCTCCGCGCTCCGGGTCCCCCCGGAGGTCCGACCGGCACGGCAGCGGCTGACCGGAGTCGGTGGCCGACGCCGCTGGGCCGGACTTCTGGTGCTGCTGGGCGCGGCGGCGCTGGCCGTACTGCTCTCCATCGCGCTGGGGTCCAAGCCGCTCACCCCGGGGCAGGTCTGGCACGGCCTGTGGAGTCCGACGGGCCTGGAGGCGGACATCATCGTCCGGGATCTGCGCATGCCCCGCACATGGCTCGGGCTCGTGGCCGGTGCCGCGCTGGGGGTGGCCGGCGCGCTGATGCAGGGTCATACCCGGAACCCCATCGCCGATCCGGTGGTTCTGGGCATCAGCGCGGGTGCCGGGATGTGTGTGGTCGCCGCCGTCTTCCTGCTGGGCGTCACCGGCCTCCACGGCTATGTGTGGTTCGGATTCCTCGGTGCCGCCGGGGCCAGCCTGCTGGTCTACGCGGTGGGACGGCTCTCCCGGGGCGGCGCCACTCCCGTCACCCTGGCGCTGGCGGGTGCTGCCGCGCATGCTCTCTTCACGGCACTCACAGCGGCCATGGTGCTGGTCGACCGGCAGGCCCTGGGGGTCTACCGGTTCTGGACGGTGGGCACGGTCTCCGGCCGTCCCGTGGAACTCGTCGTGCAGATGCTCCCCTTCGTCCTGGTGGGTCTGGTGCTGGCCGCCGCCAACGCCGGCGGGCTGAACGCCCTGTCACTGGGGGAGGACACGGCCCGGTCGCTGGGCCTGCGGGTGGGGCTCACCCGGGCGGTCGGTATAGCGGCCATCACCGTGCTGACCGGCACCGCCGTCGCCGTCTGCGGGCCGATCGGCTTCGCCGGACTGGTCTCCACGCACATCGCGCGCTACTTCACCGGGCCCGACTACCGCTGGATTCTCGTCTACTCGGGTCTCCTCGGAGCCTCCCTGGTGGTCCTCGCCGACACCCTCGGCCGTCTGGTCGCCCGGCCCGGAGAGCTTCAGGTCGGCATCATGCTCGCGCTGATCGGCGCCCCTGTATTCATCTATCTGGTGAGCCGCCGGAAGCCGGTGAGGCCATGACCTTCCCCATTGCACCCCGACCGCGTTCCTCGGCGCCCGCGGAGACCACCGCCGGCGCCGGGCGGAACGGCCCCCGGCCCGGTCCCGGGACGGCCGTGCCCGGCCGCCGGACGCTGCGCGCCGGTCCGCTCTCCGTCCGCTGGCGCCCACGGCAGGTCCTGGTGCCGCTGTTCACCGCCGCGGTGCTCGTCGCCGCCGTCGCCATGAGCACCGCCCGGGGGGTGAGTTCCCTCTCCGCCTGGGACGTGGTCCTGCGGCTGCTGGGCGGCGGCACCCCGGACCACGACTTCATCATCTTCGAACTGCGCCTGCCGCGCGCCCTGATCGGTGCCCTGGTGGGCGGCGCGCTGGGGCTGGCGGGAGCGATCGTCCAGGGCATCGCGCGCAATCCACTGGCCAGCCCCGACATCCTCGGGATCACCAGCGGAGCCGGGGTCGGCGCCGTCACCGTGATCGTCCTGGGCGGTTCCTACGGAAGTGTCAGCGGCCTGTCGGCCGGCATCGGCGTTCCCGGCGCTGCCGCGGCCGGCGCTCTGGCCGCCGCCCTGGCCGTCTACCTGCTCTCCGTGCGGCGGGGAATCTCCGGCTACCGGGTGCTGCTGGTCGGCGTCGGCGTGAACGCGGTCCTCGGCAGCGTGCTGTCCTGGCTGCTGGTCAAGGCCGACATCGTGGAGGTCGGCCGGGCGCTGGTCTGGCTCAACGGCAGCCTCGACCAGGGCGCCGACTGGTCCGTCGTCCGGACCACTTCCCTGGTACTGGCCGCGCTGATACCTGTCGCCCTGATGCTCTCCTTCACCTTCGGAGCCCTCGCCTACGACGAGGACACCGCGCGGGGCCTCGGCGTGCGTATGACCGGAGCCCGGGTGGCCCTGCTGCTCATCGCCGTACTGCTCACCGCCGCCGCGACCGCGGCGGCCGGGCCGGTTGCCTTTGTCGCGCTGGCCGCACCACAGCTGGCCCTGCGGCTGGCCCGCACCGGTACGCCGCCGCTGCTCGCCTCGGCCCTGCTGGGGGCAGCCGTCACCGTATGGGCCGATGTGCTGGGCCGTACCGCCTTCGGCGATCTCCAGTTGCCGGTCGGTGTCGTGACGGCCGCGCTCGGCGCGCCCTATCTGCTCTACCTGCTCGTCCGAAGCGGAAAGGCACGTACCTCATGACCGGGACCATCAAGCCGGGCAAAGCGGCGGAGGTGTCCGCACCGCGGGAGGAAGGAGCGGCCGGAGCGTGTCCCGCTCCGGTGCGGCTGCGCGCCCGGGGGCTCACCCTGGGCTATGCGCAGCGCCCGGTGATCGAGGGGCTCGACCTGGAGATCCCGGACGGTTCGTTCACCGCGGTCATCGGCCCCAACGGCTGCGGCAAGTCCACTCTGCTCCGGGCCTTCGGGCGGCTGATGAAACCACGCTCCGGCGAGGTGCTGCTGGACGGCACCCCGATACACCGGATGCCGACCCGTCAGGTCGCGCACCTGGTGGGCCTGTTGCCGCAGTCCCCCGTGGCACCCGAAGGAATCAGCGTCGCCGACCTGGTCGCCAGGGGCCGGCATCCCCACCAGAGCTGGTACCGGCGCTGGACCGGCGAGGACGAGGCGGCCGTGGCCCGGGCGATGCGGGCCACCGGCACCTATGAGCTGGCGGAACGGGACCTGGACGAACTCTCGGGCGGGCAGCGGCAACGAGCCTGGATCGCCATGGCGCTCGCCCAGGACACCGAACTGCTGCTCCTGGACGAACCCACCAACCACCTGGACCTGGCACACCAGGTGGAGGTTCTGGACCTGGTGCGGACGCTGCACCGGGACAGCGGGCGCACCGTGGTGCTGGTACTGCACGATCTGACGCTGGCGGCCCGCTACGCGGATCGTCTGGTGGCGATGAAAGCGGGACGCATCGTCGCGCAGGGCGCGCCACGGGACGTGCTCACCGAGGAGATGCTGGCGGAGGTCTTCGGGCTGCGCGCCCGGGTCCGGCACGACGAGGAGACCGGCTGTCCCCTGGTGATCCCGCTCGGCCGCTGCGCGGAAGGGGACGACTGACGGAGCGGCGTACGAACCGGGGCCGACGGGATCAACGGGCGGCGCCCGCCCCCGGCCCCGCCGGGGGCGGGCCTCCGGGGCGCGGGCGGGCACACTTGCGCAAGGTCGCGCGTACGGAAGGCACACCGGTCCGGCACGAGGGCCCTCCCCCGCCGTGGGACGAAGTGGGCCTCGCGCCGGACTCCTTCAGTGCTCCGCGCCGTTCAGCCGGCCGCGGTGTCGGCCGACGCCGTCCGGACGGGCGGTCCGATCCGGGGCAGCGGCCGTCCGTCGCGGACCCGTGCGTACAGCGCGATGCGGCGGTGGCGCACCTGCACCTCGCCCAGCAGCGAGGCGCCGTTGTTCTCGATCATCTTGCGGGAGGCGGAATTGGCCGCGTCGGGTTCGAACACCACGGCGTCACAGGCGCGGTCCCGGTCCAGGAATTCTTCGGTGATCTCGCCGATGATCCGGGACCCCAGGCCCCGGCCGGTGTCGGCCGGGTCGGCGATGGCCAGGTGGACGCTGAGGTCGTGCGGCCGGGCCTGGTAGTGGTGGCCGACGATGTCCTGGGCCATCCGGTAGAACTCCATGTAGGCGATGGGGCGCCCGTGCTGTTCCACGATGACGGGCCGTGAGTAGCCGGTGCGCAGCTGGGCCCTGATGTGGGCGTCCCAGCGCTCCAGCGGCCAGTCGTACTCCCAGCCCTTGGCGGTGTGCGGCCGGTTCATCCACTCGCAGATCATCTCGATGTCGCCGTTGTCCGTGCGGGCGTCGCGGTAGTGCAGTTCGCCGCGGTGGAAGCCGGTGGGCGGCGGTGGGACGGCAAGCCAGGAGGCGGGCAGCCCGTCGGTGGTGTAGCGGGGCAGTACAGGGGCGGTGGTATTCACGGGAGTGGCTCCATGGAGTGGGCGGGCGTCCGAGGTGCGGGGCTCCTGCGCGGGACATCTACGGCTGCCGGTCACCGGCTGCGTTCCGTCCGCCCTGCGGCCCGTGGTACGAGCCGGGGCTCGGGACCATGTGGGCCGGCCGCTCACGACGGGGCCGGACGTCGTGAGGCGGCTGCCGGGGATTTTGCAGTACGGGGGGAGGCGGAGGCAAGCGCGCTCCCCTGAGGCGAAGATCACGTACGGCCTCTCCCGGGAGGGGCGACGACCTCGGCGACAGCGATGGGGCGGGCTGCGGCCCATGGTTCCGCAGTGGTGCCCGAGGTGGGGTGTTCCCCAGCCAAGCGATGATCAACTTAGGTAAGGCTTGCCAAAGTAACGGCCGGTCGATTAGCGTCCGGAATCAGTCAACTCAGCCTGTTCGAAATACGAGTTGGCAGGGGGATGGCGTGCTCCTGCGCGACGTCTTCCCCCGGCACGGCCCTACGGGTGCCCGTGCCGTTCCGCACGGAGGGTCGGCCGGACCCCAGTCCGTGATGTCAGGCACCGCCGTCCGAACGCGCTACCGCAGCGCCCACGGAGGGCGGACGTTCCCCGTCCGCCCAGCGCGACCACCAACCCGTGCCAGAAAGGGTGTCCTCCACGTGCGATCGCACATCCTCGGACAGATAGAACTCGATGACCGCCGGCTGGCCCCGGACCTCGAATACCTCGCCTCCGTGCCTCGTGGGGAGGAGGGCTACGACGAGTTCAGCAACGGGTACTGGAAAAACCTCCCGCTCTGGAACGCCAGTGGCGACGCCCGGGACGACCTGTACCGGGACACCTCCTCGCCCGCCCAGCTCACCGAGCACGGCAAGCGGGTCGGCTACCTGCGGGAACTGGTGGAGAACGTCTTCAACACCGACCGGATCACCATGGTCCGGACCCGTAATCTGGTGGACGCGGTGGTGATCCCCCACCGGGACTTCGTCGAGCTGGAGCGGGACGCCGAGCAGTACTTCCGGGTGCTGATGTTCCTGGAGCCCAACGCCGCCGCACTGCACTCCGAGGACGACACCGTGCTCAACATGCGGCCCGGGGAAATCTGGTTCCTGGACGCCGGGGCGGTGCACGCCGCCGCCAACTTCTCGGCGGACAGCAGGCAGATGCTCTGCGTCGACTTCGCCTTCGACGGGCCGTACGAGGAGGCTGATGTCTTCCGCGACAAGTCCTACTACCGGCCCGGTGGCGAGCCCCGGATCATCGAGCGCCCCCAGCTCCCCGCCGAGCGGCGGGAGGCGATCCTGAAGCTCGGCGAGGTAGTGGACCGCTCCAACTTCAAGGAGTTCCTCTTCCTCCTCTCCAAGGTGCACTTCCGCTACGACGTGCCCGCCGAGGAGACCTACGGCTGGCTCCGCTCGATCGCCGAGTCCTCCGGGGACGACCTGCTGCTGCGCAACGCCACGGAGCTCCGTGAATACGCCATCGGCGCGCGCACTCTGAGCGAACGCTTCTCGCTGAACTCCTGGTCCTGAGGGATACGGGCGCCATGGGGTGCGGGTCCGCACCCCATGGCGGACCCGCCGGGCGGCGGCGACAGGACGGATGCCCCACTGCTGGGGAACGAGCGATGAGGAGAGGCACGATGGGCACGACGGACACCGCTGCGTCGGAGCGCGACCGCAGACGCAGACTGGCGGCACTGCGCAAGCGCATGGCCGAGAACGGCGGCGCGTCGGAAGGAGGAACAGAGCCCGAGGCCATCGCCCTCGCACCCGGAGCCGAGACCCCGGCGAGCCCCGCGCAGCAGCGGTTGTGGCTCCAGCACGCTGCCGACGCCACCGGTGCCGCACTCAACGTGGGCACCGCCCTCACCCTGCGCGGGCCCGTCGACATCCCCGCCCTGACCGCCGCGGCCCGCACGGTCGCCGGCCACCACGAGATCCTGCGGACCCGCTACACCCTGACCGGCACGGGCGAACTGCTGGCCGTCTGCGATCTGACGGCCGACACCTTGCCGGTGACCGTCACCGACGTCCGGAGCAGCGACCTGGACGCGCTGATCGCCGCCGAACTGCGCACACCCTTCGATCTGGAGACCGCGCATCCGGTACGTCTGACCCTCTATGCCGAGGGCCCCGAGCACCACACCCTGTTGCTGACCGCCCACCACATCGCCTGGGACGACGCCTGCTGGGCGATCTTCTTCAACGACCTCGCCGCCGCCTACGGGGGACACGCCCTCGCCCCGGCGGTCCGCTACGCGCAGGCCGCCCACACCATGGAGCGGGAGCGCTCGGCGGCGCTGCCGGCCCTGCGCCGGCACTGGGCGGAGGCCCTGGCGGGCGCCGATCCGGCCACCGGGCTCGGCAGCACCGCGGCCCAGGACCACACCGGCATCTGCCGCTCCCACGAGGCTGCCCTGGACGTATCTCTGTCCGGGACGGTCGAGAAGCTTGCCAGACAGTTCTCCACCACCCCCTTCGTGGTGCTGCTCACCGCCTTCGCCGCGGGGCTGCGCCGCCACACCGGCAACGACCGGGCTGTGATCGGGACCCCCGTGACACAGCGGGACAGCGAGCTGTGCGCCCGCTCCCTCGGCTACTTCGGCAACGTCGTGCTGCTGCCCCTGACCGTCCCCGCCGGCCACGGCCTGGGCAGCCTCGCGGAGCGCACCGGACACTCCGTCGCCGACGCCCTCCAGCACCAGGACCTGCCCTACAGCGAAGCGGTCCGGCTGCTGGGCGCCGCCGGACGGCCCCGGCCGATCGAAGTCAGCTTCGGCATCGAGGACGCCGAAGTCCATCTGGCACTGCCCGGCGTGGCGGTCGAGGCCCGTGCGGCGCGCGGCGGAATCGGGCAGGTCCCCCTGTCCGTGATGGCCCGCCGCGCCCCGGACGGCCGCTGGGTGCTGCGCTTCGAGTACCTCGAAGACGCTTTCCCCGACGGCCGGATCGACTCCCTCGCACAGACCACCCTGCGGGTGCTGCGAGCGGCCCTGCCGGACCCCGAAACCTCCCTCACCGAACTCCCGCTGGTCACCCGGGAGGAGCGCGAACTGCTGCTGGGCCGGGGAACCTCCCCGGCGTTCATCGGGCCCTGGCGCTCCGCGACGGACCGGATCGAAGCACAGGCCGCCACCCGGCCGGCCGCGGTCGCGCTGCGCACGGCCGGGTCCACGCTGACCTACCGTGAGCTGAACGACCGCGCGGCCGCCGTCGGCCGCTGGATCGCCGCCCGGGGCATCGGCCCCGAGGACCTGGTCGCCTGCGCACTGGGACGCACCGTGGACAGTGCCGTCGTCGCACTCGGGGTCCTGAAGTCCGGTGCGGCACTGCTGCCCCTGGACGTGGCACATCCGGCCGACCGCCTGGCGCGCCTGCTCGCCGAGGCGGCTCCCCGCCACCTGTTCACCAGCACCGCCACCGACGACCGGGTACCCGCGGGCGCCGTCCCGCGGACCGTCGTCGACTCCCCCGCCTGGCAGACCGAGCTGGCACCGCTCTCGGGACCGGGCGAACTGACCGATCGCGACCGGGTCCGCCCGCTGCGTCCGCAGAACCTGGCGTATGTCATCTACACCTCGGGATCGACCGGCACGCCCAAGGGCGTGGGCACCACCCACGCCGCCCTCGGCGACCATCTGGAGTGGCTGACCGGCCATTTCCGGGACACCCACGACGAAGGCGAGAAGGTCCGCTGGCTCCAGCTGGCCTCGCCCGCCTTCGACGTCTCGATCGGTGAGCTGCTGGGCCCGCTGTGCGTCGGCGGCGAAGTACTGGTGCCCCGGGCGGGCGCCGAGGCCGACCTCGACCTGCTCTTCGCCGAGGTGGCCGCCCTGGGGGCCACCGTCGTCCACGCCGTGCCGTCCTTCCTGAACTACCTCGCGGCGGCGGCACCGGAGAGGCCGCTGTCCTCGCTGCGCTGGCTGCCGGTCGGCGGCGAGGCGCTGCCCGGCGAGCTGGCCGACCGGGTACGGGCCCGGTTCGGCAACGGCGGCAGGCTCACCCTCGGCAACTACTACGGCCCCACCGAGACCACCCAGTCCGTCACCGGCTACCGCGTCGAAGGTCCGCAGGGGCATCGCACGGTCCCCATCGGACGGCCCAAGTGGGGAAACACCGCACTGCTCCTGGACTCCGCACTCGGCCTCACCCCGCCGGGCGAGACGGGAGAGCTCTACCTCGAGGGCAGTTCGCTGGCCCGCGGCTACCTGGGCCGCCCGGCGCTCACCGCCGAGCGCTTCGTGCCCAGCCCGCTCACCCCCGGCCACCGGCTCTACCGCACCGGGGACCTGGCGCGCTTCGGCCCCGACGGTGAACTGGAGTTCGCCGGCCGGGCGGACGACCAGGTCAAGATCCGCGGCTTCCGCGTGGAACCGGGCGAGATCGAAGTGGCCCTGCGCGCCCAGGACGGCGTGGAGCAGGCCGTCGTCGTCGCCCGCGACCACGCGGAGACCGGAACCGGGCTGGTGGCCTACCTCACTCCGGCGGAAGGCCGGGACATCGACCTGCCGGCCCTGCGCGCCCGGCTGACCGCGGTGCTTCCCACTCATATGGTGCCCGGTTCCTTCGTCGTTCTGGAGAAGCTGCCGCTGACCCCGGCCGGCAAGACCGACCGCCGCGCACTGCCCGAGGCGCCGCCGGAGGAGACCGCCGCCTTCCGCCCTCTCGACGATGCCCTGGAGCGCGAGATGGCCGCGCTCTTCGCCGAGATCCTCGCACCGGCAGGCGAACCGGCCGGGAAACCGGCCGGCGAACCGGCGGGCCCCGGCGCGCCGACGGTCGGCGGACGCCGGGTCGGTGCCGACACCTCCTTCTTCGAACTGGGCGGCCACTCGCTGCTGCTCACCCAACTGCTGTCGCGTATCCGCCGCGGATACGGCACTGTCGTCTCCGTCCGGGACGCCTTCACCCGCTCCACCCCGGCGGGGCTCGCCCGGCTGATCCGCGACGGCGCCGCGGACGACCGGGACCCCGGCTCGGCCCCGCCGCTGACCGCCCGGAACCGCCCGGAGACCGTCCCGCTGTCCTTCGCCCAGCAGCGCATCTGGTTCGTTGACCGGGTCGAGACCGACAGCACCACCTACAACGTGCCCATCGCCCTGGACCTCACCGGTCCTCTCGACACCGGCGCGCTGCGCGGCGCTCTCGGTGATCTGCTGCTGAGGCACGAGAGCCTGCGCACCGCCTTCCCCGACCACGATGGTGTCGGCCGCCAGGAGGTTCTGAGCGACCACCGGATCGAACTGCCGGTGACCGAAACCAGCCCCGAAGACCTGGAGTCCGCCCTCGCCGGGGCCGCCGCGCACCCCTTCGATCTCACCGGCGAACGGCCGCTGCGCGCCGCGCTGTTCCGCGTATCCGAGCAGCACCATGTGCTCTCCCTGCTGCTCCACCACATCGTGTGCGACGAGGTGTCGGCACGCCTGCTCGTCGACGACCTCACCCGCGCGTACGCGGCCCGGCTGGACGGCGGCGGCCGGGACGGCTCCCCGGTGCTGCCCCCACTGCCCGTCCAGTACGCCGACTACGCCCTGTGGCAGCGGGAGCGGCTGGACGCCGCGGACGGCACGGCCGGCCGACTGGCGGAGTTCTGGCGCGGCTACCTGTCCGATCTGCCGCAGGACACCGCCGTGACCCCGGACCGTCCCCGCCCCGCCCGGCCCGACCCGGCCGGCGGCGTCGTCCCCTTCTCCTTCGACGCCGATGTCCGCCGGGGCGTGGAACGGCTCGCGGAGGCAACGGGCGCGACACCGTTCATCGTGCTGCAGGCGGCCGTCGCCACCCTGCTGTGCAAGCTCGGCGCCGGTGACGACGTACCGCTCGGCATCCCCGTCGCCAACCGGCCCGACGAGGCGGTCACCGAGACGGTCGGGCTCTTCGTCAACCTGCTGGTGGTACGCAACGACCTCACCGGGGACCCGACCCTGGAGGAGATCGTCCGCCGCGCCAGGGCCCGCGCCGTGGACGCCTACGGCCACGCCGAGCTGCCCTTCGAGCGGATGGTCGAAGCCGCGGGGGCCGAGCGTTCGCTGAGCGTCAACCCGCTCTTCCAGGTACTGGTCCAGCTCCGGGACGAGGAGGACCTCACCCGGACGGCGGGCGGGCTGCGCTGGCGCTCTCTCCCCCAGCACACCGCCACCGCCAAGTACGACCTCTCCGTCAACTTCGAGCCCAGCGGGCAGTCCGGCGGCTGGAGCGGCGAGCTGATCTACCGGCGCGACCTCTACGACGAGTCCACCGTGCGGCAGCTGGCCGACCGGCTCGGCCTGGTGCTGCGCACCATGGGCAGCGAGCCCGGACGCCGGCTGCACACCCTGGAACTGGTCACCGAGGCCGAGCGGCGGCTGATCCTGGACGAGTGGAGCCGCGGGCCGGAGGCGCCCGGACTCACCGAAACGCTGCCCGAACTGATCGAGCTGTCCAGGGCCGCTCTCGACCTGCCCGGCGGCGAGCGGACCGCTGTGGAGTGCGCGGGTCGCACCATCGGCTACGCCGAACTCCACCGGCGCAGCGACCGGCTCGCCCGGCTGCTGCTGGCGCGCGGCGCGGGACCGGACCGCTTTGTCGCCATCGCCGTACCGCGCTCCATCGACATGGTGGTCGCGCTGCTGGCGGTCGTGAAGACCGGATCCGCATATCTGCCGCTGGACCTGCGGCTCCCGGCCGAACGGCTGGAGTACCTGATCGGCGACGCCGCCCCCGTCGTCGTGCTCACCCGCTCCGACGCCATGGCCGGACTGCCCGGCGCCGCCACGGCGCCGCTGTTCGTGCTGGACGGTGCCGAGGAGGTGGCCGAACTCGCCGCCCAGTCCGGCGAACGGCTGCCCGAGGAGGTGTCCCGCCGTGCCAGGGGCGAGAACATCTCCTACTTCCTCTACACCTCCGGGTCCACCGGCGTGCCCAAGGGCGTGATCGGCACCCAGCGGGCCTACGCCGCCCGGCTGGCCTGGCAGCCCGTGCGCTACCCCCTGGCAGAGCCCGATGTCCGGCTCTGCCAGGGCTGGCTGAGCTTCCACGACGGCGGCTGCGAGATCCTCGCCGGCCTGATCGCCGGGGCCCGTCTGATCGTCGCGGACGAGGCCGAGGCCCGCGATGTGGGCAGCCTGACCGGTCTGATCGAGAACAATCCGATCGGGCAGGTCACCGCGGTTCCCACCGCCATCAACGCGCTGATCGGCGTCTCCCCGGAGGCGGTCCGCTCGGTGCCCCGGTGGATCAGCAGCGGGGAACCCATGACCGCGACCCTGCTGCGACGGCTGCGGGCGGTCGCGCCGGACGCGGAGATCGTCAACAACTACGGTGCCACCGAGCTGAGCGGCGGCGTCGTGCGGGGGCCGATGCACCGTCACGGGCTCCACCTGGGCACCCCCGTGGACGGCGCCCGGGTGCTGGTCCTGGACCGCCATCTCAACCTCTGCCCGCCCGGGGTCCCCGGCGAGGTGTATGCCGCGGGCCACCAGCTGGCCCGCGGCTACTGGAAGCGTCCCGGCCTGTCCGCCGCCCGTTTCCTGCCCGACCCCTACAGCGATGTCCCCGGCGCCCTGCTGTACCGCACCGGGGACCGGGCCCGCTGGAGCCGGGACGGCCGGCTGCTCTTCGACGGCCGCACCGACCACCAGGTGAAGCTGCGCGGGATCAGGCTGGAACTCGGTGAGGTCGAGGCGGTGCTGCGTCTGGCGCCCGAGGTGGCGCTGGCCGCCGCCCGTATCCACCAGGAGAACGACTCCACCCTGCTGGCCGGGTACGTCACCCTGGTGGACCGGGGCGCCGACCGGGACGCGGCGCTCGCCTCCCTCCGCGCACACCTGGCCCGGGAACTGCCCCTCTACCTGCATCCGTCGGTGCTCACCGTGCTGGATGCCATGCCGCTGACCGGTTCCGGCAAGCTGAACCGGCCCGCCCTGCCGCTGCCCGACCTGCGTACCTCCGGCATCCGGCAACCCCCGCGCGGTGCCACCGAGGAGGCCATTGCCGCGCTCTTCACGGATGTACTCGGCGCGGCGGACATCGGGCGAGAGGACGGCTTCTTCGCTCTCGGCGGGGACAGCATCATCTCCGTCCAGCTCGCCAGCCGGGCGCGTACCAAGGGACTGCGGGTCACCGCGCAGATGGTCTTCGAGAACCCCACCGTCGCCGAACTGGCGGAGGCATGCGAGCGCGCCGAGGCCGACGACATCCGCGGCCGTGAAGCCGCTCCGGACACGCGGGCTCCGGACACCGAGGTCTCCGGCCTCGACAAGGAAACCCTTCAGGCGCTGCTCGGCAGCTGGAAGCAGGCCTGACATGCCCGCCATGACACCCCCCGACACCCACACAGCCCCGCCCCCGGCGGGACCGTACGGAAGCTGGAGCACCGAGCCGATGGAGTCGCTGTCCCTGCAGGACGCCGAACGGCGCTTCGGCGCCGGGAGACCCGAGACGCGGGGGCTGATCTGCGTCGTCGGCGCGGGCCCCAAGGCGCTGGCCACCGCGGCCAAGAGCCAGGTGCTCAGAGCACTGGGCGTGGACGCGCCTCGCGTGCTGGTCGTCGAACCCTACGACGTCGGGGCCAACTGGACGGCCGTCGGCGGCCGTACCAACGGCCGCCCCCGGCTGTCCACCAGCCCGGAGAAGGACCTCGGGTTCCCCTACGCCTCCCAGGGGCACGGTGCCGGGATCGACGCCGCAATCAACACGCGGATGCAGGAGTTCTCCTGGACGGCCTTCCTGGTCTCCGCCGGCCGCTACGCGGCCTGGGTAGACGCCGGCCGCCCCAGCCCACGCCATGTGGACTGGGCCGCCTATCTGCGGTGGGCCGCCGAGAACATCGACTTCCCCCTGGTCAACGGCTGGGTGCGAGGGCTGGAGACCTCCGGCGGCCAGTGGGAGGTCACGGTCGAAGGCAGCACCGGAGGGTCCGCCGTCCTCTGGGCCGACCGGGTCATGATCAGCGGCCCGGGCCCGCACGACGGCCGGCTGGCGAGCGACGCGGTCTGCAGCACCGAGGAGTTCTGGCGGCTCGGCCTGGACACCACCCTGATCGACCCCAGCGTTGCCGTGGTCGGCGGCGGAGAGACCGCGGCCGCCGTCGTCGAGGACCTGATCCGCCAGCACTCCGGCCGGACCACCGTGATCAGCCCGTACCCCGTGGTCTACAGCCGTGGCGAGGGCTTCTTCGAGAACGCCCTCTACTCCAGCCCCGACCGCTGGCGCGAACTGCCGGAGCGGGACCGCCGCGAGGTCATCGCCCGTACCGACCGGGGGGTGTACTCGCCCCGGGCCATCGAGGCCATCTCGACCGAGGCGGCGGTACTGCACCAGCAGGGCACCGTCACCGCCGTACGCCGTGCGGGCACCCGGGTGGAACTGACGCTGCACAACCCGGGCCGTGCCGAGGGCACCTGCCGTTTCGACGTGGTCATCGACGCCACCGGAGCCCGCCCCGACTGGTTCCTGGACCTGCTGGGGAAGCGGGCCCGCGCCGCCGTCGCGGCGATCGCCGGCGATGTCCCGGAGACCGCGGAAGCCCTGGAGCGGCACATCCGGGCGGACCTCTCCGTCGACGGCCTGCTGCCCAAACTGCTGCTGCCCACCCTGGCCGCCTATGCGCAGGGCCCCGGGTTCGCCAACCTGAGCTCGCTGGGGCTGCTGTCGGACCGTGTCCTGGCGGAGAACCGGAACAGCACCGTGCCCGCCGTACGGCCGCGGGTCTCTCTGCCGGAGGGCGGCAAGCCGGCATGACACACCCCGAGCAGGGTGCCCCGTCCCGCGGAACCCGGGACGAGGACACCCCACAGCGGGCCCGCCAGGACATCGCCGTCGTCGGCCTCGCCTGCCGGGTGCCCGGCGCGGACACCCCGGACGAGCTGTGGCGCCTGCTGGCCGAGGGGCGCCGCCCCGAAGGCCGGGCGCCCGAAGGCCGCTTCGCGGCCGCGGACGTACCGGCCGGTGTGCGCGCACAGGTCGGGCAGGGCTCCTACCACCAGGACGCCGGGCGCTTCGACGCCCGTCTCTTCGGCATGTCCGACCGGGAGGCCGCCGCCGTCGACCCCCACCAGCGGTGGGCGCTGGAGCTGGCCTGGACCGCCCTGGAGGATGCCGGGCAGGACCCTTCGGCACCGCGCGAGCGCGCCCTCGGCGTCTTCGTCGGATCCATGGGCGCCGACTGGGCGATGGAGCACGCCGCCCGCCGCCGCGGCGCCATCGGACCGGGAACCCTGGCCGCCACCGCGCCCTCGATGATCGCCGCCCGGGTCTCCCACGCCTTCGGGCTGCACGGCCCCAGCCTCGTCGTCGACACCGGGCAGTCCTCCTCGCTGGTCGCCGTCCACCACGCCGCGCAGGCCATCCGGGCGGGCGACTGCGACGGAGCCCTGGTGACCGCCGTCAACCTCAACCTCTCCACCGAGAACGCCACCGCCACCGCCTCGTTCGGGGGCCAGTCGCCCTCCGGCCGCGCCACCCTCTTCGAGGACGACGCCGACGGTTACGTACGCGGCGAGGGCGGCGCGGCCGTCCTGCTGCGTCCCCTCGCCGACGCGCTGCGCGACGGGGACCGCGTCCACGCCGTGCTCCGGGGCAGCGCCGTCACCCACGACGGCTCCGGCACCCTGCTGGTGCCGGCCCCCGAGGCGCACGCCAGGACCATCCGGCGGGCCTGCGCCGCCGCGGGGACCGACCCCGCCGCCGTCGGCTTCGTCGAACTCCACGGCACCGGCACCCCGGTCGGCGACCGTGCCGAGGCCGACGCCCTCGGCCGGGTCTTCGCCCGCCCCGGCGGCACCGGACCCGCTGTCGGCTCCATCAAGACCACCGTGGGGCACCTGGAGGGCGCGGCCGGACTCCTCGGCCTGGTCAAGGCAGTGCTGGTGGTCGCCCGGGGGACGGTACCGGGGACGGCCGGGCACCGGGGCGGTGAACTGGCCCGCCGCCTCGCCGACGACGGCATCACCGTGCCCGCGTCCCCCGTACCGTTGCCGCCGGGAGCCCTGGCCGGCGTCAGCTCCCTGGGCATGGGCGGCACCAACTGCCATGTGGTGCTTGCTCCGCCGCCGGTCCCCGCGGACTCCCCCGGGGCGGAAACAGCCGCGCCCGAGGCCGTTCCCGTGACCCTGTCCGCGGCCTCCTCCGAGTCGCTGCACGCCACCGCCGCCGCGCTGCGCGACTGGGCCGAGGCGGAGGGCGAGCTGCTGGCCCGGCCCGGGGCCCTCGCCTCCGTGGCCCGTACCCTCACCACCCGGCGCGCCCGGCTGTCCCGGCGCGCCTCCTTCACCGCCCGCTCGGCCGCCGAACTCACCCGGCGTCTGGACCGGATCGCGCAAGGCGCCCCGGGTCACGCCGTGCACACGGGTGCCGGGCCGCGTACCCGTACCGCCTTCCTCTTTCCCGGGCAGGGCGCCGAGCGGCCCGGTATGGGCAGTGGACTTCTCGGACTGCCCGGCTACTCGGAGCGGTTCGACGCCGTGGCGGCCCACGCCGACCCGCTGCTCGGCATTCCGCTGCGCGAGCTGACCCGGGTCCGCGACCGGGCGGCGGACCATCCGCTGCACGGCACCCGCTACACCCAGATCGCCCTGTTCGCCCACGGGGTGGCGCTCAGCGGCTGCGCCGAGGATCTCGGCGTGCGGGCCGACGTCCTCGGCGGCCACTCCGTCGGAGAGCTCACCGCCGCCCATGTCGCGGGCGTGCTCGACCTGGCCGACGCCGTACGGCTGGTGGTCGCGCGCGGCGCCGCCATGGCCGGGGCCGAGCCCGCCGGCGCGATGGTGTCGGTACGGGCCGGGGAGAGCCGGGTGCGCGAGACGCTCGCCGCCCTCGGCTCCGAGGTGGAGATCGCCGCTCTCAACGGCCCTACCTCCACCGTCGTCTCCGGAGACCGCGCCGCCGTGCTCGCCTGCGCCGAGGCACTGCGCGCCCGTGGCTACCGCACCCGGCTCCTTCCGGTCCGCCATGCCTTCCACTCCCGGCACATGGACCCGGTGCTGGCGGAGTTCCGCGCCACCGCCGCCGCCATCACCTACCGCAGACCGGTCCGGCCGGTGCTGTCCAACCTGAGCGGGCGGTTCGCCGAGGGCGGGGACCTGGTCACGGCCGACTACTGGGTACGGCACATCCGCCACACCGTCCGCTTCGGCGACGGCCTTGCCGCACTGCGGGCCGACGGCATCGGGCTCTGCCTGGAACTCGGTCCCACCCGTACCCTCACCCCCTTGGTGAGGGCCGCCGGGGAAGACGGCTCCGGGACGGCCGCCGCCTCCTTCGGGCACGAGGAGCACCCCGAGTACGCCGCCTTCCTGGACGCGCTGACGCTCGCCGCGTCCCACGGCCACCAGGTCCGATGGCCTGCGCTGCCGGGTCTGGACGCCCCCGGCTGGACCCCGCTGCCCACCTACCGCTTCACCGGAGGCGACCACGGGCCCGGCGAGCGGGCCGCGGCCGCCTCCCGCCCGCCCGGCGCAACGGCCGGGGCCCCGGGGCCGGCGGCAGAGGCGCTGCGGGACCCGCTGGCCCTGGTGCGTACGGCCGTCGCCGAGGTACTGGACATCGCCGACAGCCACGACCGGTCCGCCGACACACCACTCGCCGACCTGGGAGCGACCTCGCTCGACGGCCTGGAGCTGCGCGCCGAACTGGCCTCGCGCACCGGCCTGGACCTCGCCTCGTCGCTCGTCTACGACCACCCCACCCCCCGGGCGCTGGCCGAGCACATCGCCGCCCGCCTCGGGCAGCGCCCCGGCGGACCACCGCGTCCCCCGGCCCCCGCGCGACCAGTGCCGCGCTCCACCGGCTCCGGGCCGGAGCCCGATCCCGTGGTCGTCGCGGCGGCGGCCTGCCGGTATCCCGGCGCCGTGTCCTCCCCCGGGGAACTGTGGCAGCTGGCGTCCCGCGGGCCGTACGCCGTCGGGGACTTCCCCGGCGACCGGGGGGCGCACTGGTCCGACGAGCGGATACGGGTGCGGTCCGGCGGGTTCCTGGCCGACGTGGCGGGCTTCGACGCCCCCTTCTTCGGTATCTCACCGCGTGAGGCCCGCGCCATGGACCCGCAGCAGCGCATCATGCTCGAACTGTGCTGGGAGTCGCTGGAGCGGGCTGGGATCGACCCCCGCTCCCTGCGCGGCACCGAGACCGCGGTGTTCCTCGGTGCGATGGCGGGTGACTACGCACAGGCCGCCTACGAGGCCGGCGACGAGATCGGCGGACACGGACTGACCGGCACCTCCAACGCGGTCCTCTCCGGGCGCATCGCCTACCATCTGGGCCTGACCGGACCGGCGCTGACCGTCGATACCGCGTGCTCGTCCTCCCTGGTCGCCCTGCATCTCGCGGTTCGCTCGCTGCTGCAGGGAGAGTGCGGGATCGCCCTGGCGGGCGGGGTGACGGTGATGTCCACCCCCCGGATGTACCGGGATTTCCAGCGGCTCGGCGGACTGTCCGCGGACGGCCGCTGCCGCCCCTTCTCCGCCGATGCCGACGGCACGGTGTGGAGCGAGGGAGCCGGCGTGGTGGTGGTGACCCGCCGCTCCGAGGCACGTCGCCGGGGCCTGCCGGTGCTGGCCGTCGTCGCGGGCAGCGCCGTCAACCAGGACGGGGCCAGCAACGGCCTGACGGCACCGAGCGGCACCGCACAGCGGCGGGTCGTCGAACGGGCGCTGGCCGACGCCGGTCTGAGCCCCTCGGACATCGATGCCGTCGAGGCGCACGGAACGGGAACCGTGCTGGGTGACGCCGTCGAAGCGCAGGCACTCATCGACAGCTACGGCGCCTGCCGGGCAGGCACGGACGGCGGCCCGGGGCCCCTCCGTATCGGCTCGCTGAAGGCGCTGACCGGGCACACTCAGGCCGCCGCCGGAATCGGCGGGGTCATCACGGTCGTCGAGGCGCTGCGCCGCGCCGAACTGCCGCCGACCCTGCGCGGCACCGAGCCGACGCCCAAGGTGGACTGGCCGTCCGAGGCCGTGCGGATGCTCACCGAGCCGGTCCCCTGGCCGCGGGGCGGCCGCATCCGCCGGGCCGCCGTGTCCTCCTTCGGCATGAGCGGCACCAACGCCCACCTCATCCTGGAGGACCCGAATCCGGACCCGGGCGCAGGACCGGCCCCTGCCCCGGGTCCACAGCTCCCGCCGGGAAGCCACTCGTCCCGGACCCCGCTGCCGTTCGTCGTCTCCGCCGCCTGCCGGGAGTCGCTCGAAACCCAGCTGGACCGGCTGGGCAAGGCACTGGCCGAACCCGGCCCGGGGCTGCCGGAGGCCGCCCGCACCCTCGCCACCCGCCGGGCCGCGCTCCCGTACCGGGCCGCCGTCGTCGCCCACGACCGCGCCGGGCTGCTCGCCGGCCTGGAGGCGGCACGGACCGGGGCGCCGCGGGAGGGAGTGGCACGCGGCACCGCGCACGGCGAGTACGCCGTGGCCTTCGTCTACCCCGGTCAGGGCTCCCAGTGGCCCGGGATGGGCCGGCGGCTGCTGCGGGAGGCCCCGGCCTTCGCCCGCGAGGTGGAGCGCTGCGTGGACGCCTTCGCTCCGCAGGTGGGCTTCTCCGTCATGCGGCTGCTCGCCGGGGAGGAGCCGGCCGCCGTCACGGACTCCCTGGAAGGCATCCAGGTGGGCCTGTTCACGATGATGGCCGGGCTCACCGCCCTGTGGCGGAGCGGCGGAGTGGAGCCCGATCTGGTGCTCGGCCACTCCCAGGGGGAGGCGGTGGCGGCCTACGCGGCCGGGGCGCTGTCCCTTCAGGACGCGGCCGCCGTGGTCGCCACCCGGGCGCGGCTGCTCTCCTCCCTGGCGGGTACCGGCGCCATGGCCGTGCTCGGCCTGGACGAGGACGAGGCCGGGCGGCTGCTGGCCGGGCGCCGTGACGGGTCCGTGGAGGTCGCCGTCTGCAACGGCCCGGGCAGCACCGTGGTCTCCGGGCCGCCGGAGGCCGTCGCGGAGCTGGCCGAGCACTGCCGGCGCGCCGGGATCCGTACCGTCGCGGTCGCCGTCGACTACGCCTCGCACTCCGCGATGGTGGAGCCGGTGGCCGGTGCGCTGACCGACGGGCTCGCCGGGATCGTGCCGCGCCCGGCCCGTGTTCCGTTCTTCTCCACCACCCGGGCCGACTGGCTCACCGGCACCGAAGTGGACGCGGGGTACTGGTACGAGAACCTGCGCGGCACGGTCCGCTTCGCGGACGCGGTGGCTGCCGTCGGCGGTACCCGCCCCGTCGCGTTCGTCGAGGTCAGCCCGCACGAGGTGCTGACCGCGCCGATCGCAGCGGTGCTGGACGGTCTGGGGGAACGGCCCGCGCCCGTCGTCGGCACCCTCCGCCGCGACCAGGGCGGCTACCGCGACTTCCTCGCCCGGCTCGGCTACGCCTGGACCCAGGGTGTCCCGGTCCGCTGGGACGGCGCGCTGCCCGGGGGGCCGGAGGTGCCTCCCGGGGACGCCGCGGAGAGCGAGGAGGTCGCCGACCTGCCGCCCACACCCTTCCGGCACCGGCGGTACTGGATCCGGACGGGCACCCCGGCTCCCGCCCGGCCGGCCCCGTCGGCCCCGCCGCCGACGCCCGATACGACGGCTGCCCCCGGCACGGCCCCGGCCCCGGCGGACGCCGAGGCGGTCGTGCTGGCCCGGGTCACCGAGGTGCTCCAGCTTCCGCCCGGCCGGGCGGCCGAGGAGGACGACCGGTCCTTCCGGGAACTGGGGCTGGACTCGCTGACCACGATCGACCTGCGTCGCCGTATCCGGGAGTCGCTCGGAGTACTGGTGCCGATCGGCGCCTTCCGGACCCAGGACACCCCGCGGCAGCTCGCCCGCTGGGTGCGGGACCAGCTGACCACCACCGACGAGGAGCGGCGCGATGCCTGAGACAGCACCACCATGGACCGAACTGACCGCGGCCGACGCCGCGTTCACCGAGGAGAGACTGCCCGGGCTGCTCGACCGGCTGGCCGGGTACCCGCTGGCCGAGCTGGAATCGTCCGGCGGCCCGATACTGCCGCTGTTCCGTGAAGCGGGCGGCCCCGGACTGCTGATCCCCACCCGGCACGGCGGCCTGGGCCTGGGCTGCGGTCAGGCACTGCGGGTGCAGTCCGCACTCGCGACCCGCTCCCCCTCGCTCGGTGTGGGCACGATGATGCACCACCTGGCGGTGATCTCCTTCGTGGAGTATTTGCGCGTCCATGTGGGTGATGACGCGCCGCAGTGGTCTCTGCTGGCCGCCGTCGCCCGCGACCGCCGTCTGCTCGCCTCGGCTTCCTCCGAGGCCCGCCGCGGCGACGACGCCCTCGTACCGCGGACCACTGCCACCGCCGTCGCGGGAGGGGAGGAGTTCCTGCTGAGCGGCGCCAAAAAGCCCTGCAGCCTGGCCCGTTCGATGGACATCCTCACCACGAGTGTCCGCGTGTGTTCCGAGGACGAGCGGAACGGCACGGTCGCCCTGGCGGTCATCCCGGCCGGTCTGGACGGAATCCGGGTGCGCCCGTTCTGGAACAGTCCGGTGCTGGCCGCGGCCGAGAGCGAGGAGATCGTCCTCGACCAGGTGCGGGTGCCCGCCGTGATGCTGTTGCCCGGGGGGCACCCCGAGCGCGGCATGGACGAGCTCCAGACCCGGGCGTGGATCTGGTTCGAGATCCTCGCCTGCGGCACGTATCTGGGCACCGCCCAGGCGCTGTTCGACCGGGCCGCGCACTCCCCGCGCACCGATCGCCGGGCCCTGGGGGAGGCGGCCGCCGATCTGTACGCCTGCCGGGCCGTCTGCGCCGCCGCGGCCGAGACCTTCGACGCGGGTGCCTCGGCCGAGCGGGCCATGACCGGCGCGCTGCTAGCCCGGCTGCATGTGGAGGAGCGCCTGCCCGAACTGTGCTCCCGGCTCGCCCGGCTGCTCGGCGGACTCGCCTTCGTCACCGGCCCCGACCCCGCCTATCTGCTGTCCGCGGCCCGGGCCCTGGCCTTCCACCCGCCCGGCCGGGGGCCCGCCGCCGACTCCGTCGGCAGGCATCTGGCGGGCGAACCGCTCGACCTTTCCATCTTCTGAGGAGCACGACTGTGTCACGTCATCGTTCGGAGGCGGAGTGAGCATGGGGATGCCGATAGCCCACCTGGTGCTGCGGATCCGGGGCGAGCTGCCCGCCGGGTACGGGGTGGCCGCCCCCGGCGGGGACGGCCGTCCGGCCGCGCACACCGCCACCGCCGACTTCTCCGGGAAGGAGCCCGCGGCCGCTCTGTCCGCCTTCCGGGAGTTGCAGCGGGAGCAGTGGCACGACGCGCTGTCCCGCCCGGACGGCGACTGGACGCTGCGCGTCGTGCGGATGCCCGCCGAGCCCGGGGAACCCGGGGCGCCCGGGGAGGCGCATCTGGTCTCGCTGGCCGCACCCCGGTCGGCGGTCACCGCCCACCTGCCGTACACGGCGGCCGCCGCCCTGTGCGCCGGACTCCGGGACGACTCGCCCGCCGCCGCTCCGGACGCGGTCCCGGGCGCCGGTGCCGACACGGGTTCCGCGCCGCGCCCTGCGGCCCTGGACACTGGTACCGACACCGACGCCGGTTCCGCGCCGCGCCCGAGGTTCACCGAGCGGCGCCGTATCCACGCCGCCGTACCCGGCCGGATCCCCGCGGAGCGCTTGCGTCCCTGGCTCTCCGCCCTGCTGCCGGCGGCCTCGCCGGGCAGGGTGCGCGATGCCGGTGAGGGCCCCGCCGACGCGCCCTGGCGCACGGCGCACACGCCCGATCCCGAGGGCGGGTCCCTGCTGCTGGTGGACCGCGCCTGGGCGCTGGACCTGCCCGGGAACGCCGCGGGTCCGGGCCGTACCGTCACCGTCGAGGAGCACAGCGAGGACCCCCGGCACGCCTATCCGCTGACCGTCAAGGTGCGCACCGGGGACGACGGCGGCCGGACCGCCGTCGTCGACCACGATGTCACTGCCGTTCCCCGGGCCGACGCCGGCCGGCTGGCCGAGCGCATCGCCCGGGGCGAGTCCCTGCCCGCGCCGGACACCACCGCGCTGCCCGTCCGGATCGCCCGCCGGATCACCGGAACGCCCGACGCCCCCGCCGTGATCCGGGGGGAGAGCCGCCTGGACTACCGGGCGCTGGGAGAGCGCTCCGCCGCGCTGGCCGGGCTGCTGCGGCACCACGGCCACGGGCGCGGCAGCGTCATCGGAGTCGCGCTGCCCCGCTCGGCCGAAGCCGTTGTCGCGATCGTCGCGATCCTCCGTATCGGCGCCGCCTATCTGCCGCTGGACCCCGCCTACCCGCGCGACCGTCTCGCCTACATGGCCCGGGACTCCGGAGTACGGACGGTGCTCGGCGACCGCACCACCCTGGCCGCCTATCCGGAGCTCACCACCATCGCGGTGGACACGGCGGACCGCCCCGCGGGCGGGAGCACGGACGGAGCCGGCGAGGTCTGGGCGAACACCGGACCCGACGACGCCCTGTACGTGCTCTACACCTCCGGATCGACCGGCACCCCCAAGGCCGTGGTGCACACCGTCGGAGCCATCGGCAACCTGGTGGACTGGCACGGGCGCACCGCCACCGCCGAGGCGGACGGCCGGGTCCTGCAGTTCGCCAGTCTCAACTTCGACGTCGCCAGCCAGGAGATCCTCACCGCCCTGGCCGCCGGGAAGTGCCTGGTGCTGCCGGAGGACGAGGAGCGCACCGACCCCGAGGCGCTGGTGCGGCTGCTGGCCCGGCAGCGCGTCACCGAGTACTTCTGCCCGCAGGTGATGCTCCAGGAGGTGTGCCGCGCCGCACGGGAGACCGCCACCGCACTGCCCGACCTGCGGCACGTCTACCAGTCCGGTGAGCCGCTGGTGATGAACGAGTGGACGGCCCGCTTCCTGGACGCCAACCCCCGGGTCACCCTGCACAACCACTACGGCCCCACCGAGACCCATGTCATCACCGGCTTCCCGCTGGACCGGGGCGGGCGCGGCCATCCGCGCGGCCCGGTCCGCCTGGGCCCGCTGCTCGACACCTGTTCCGCCTATGTCCTCGACGAGGAGCTGCGGCCGGTGGCGGTGGGGGCGGTCGGTGAACTCTACGCCTCCGCCCGGCAGCTCTCCCGCGGCTATCTGGGGCGTGCGGCGATGACCGCCGAACGTTTCGTCGCCGACCCGTTCGGGCCTCCCGGTTCCCGGATGTACCGCACCGGGGACCTGGTGCGGCTGCTGCCGGACGGGCAGTTGTCCTATGTCGCCCGGGCCGACTTCCAGACCAAGATCCGCGGCCACCGGGTGGAGCCGGACGAGGTGACCGCCCGGCTGCTGGACGCGCCGGAGGTGGTCAACGCCGCGACTGCGGCCCGTACCACCGCCGGTGGCGCCAAGGTGCTGGTGTCCTATGTGGTTCCGGCCGCCGGTTCCGCCCCGGACCTGGCCGACCGGCTGCGCGACCGGCTGGCCGCCGCACTCCCCCATTACCTGGTGCCGTCCGCCGTGGTGCCGGTGGCCGCGCTGCCGCTGACGCCCAGCGGCAAGGTGGACAAGGCCGCGCTGCCCGAACCCGAGTCCGTCGCCCGGCCGTCGGCTCCCGCCGACGCGGACGGGACCGTCAAGGAGATCTCCCGTATCTGGGCCGAGGCCATCGGAACGGGTGAGCCCGGCCCGGACGACGACTTCTTCCAGGCGGGCGGCAGCTCGCTGGCCGCCATCGCGGTCGTCGCCGCCGTGCGCGGACGCTTCGGGGTCCGCATCGGCGTCCGGGACATCACGGCCCATCCGCGGCTGCGGGACTTCGCCGCCCTGGTCGACGACCGCGCCCGGGGAACCCGGGAGGAAGACGGCGAGCTCACTCTCGTCGCACAGCCCGGCCGGCGCTTCGAGCCCTTCGACCTGCTCGACCAGCAGCAGGCGTACCTCATGGGCCGGGGCAGCGACATCGAGGGCGGTGGCGTCGCCTGTCACCTCTATCTGGAGTACGAGGGACATGAGGCGACCGGTCCGGGCGACCCCGACGGCCTGAACGTCGAGGACGCGGAGCTGGCGCTGCGCCGGGTCATCGAGGCGCACGACATGCTGCGTACCGTCTTCGACGAGAACACCATGACCCAGCGGGTGCTGCCGCCCGCCGAGGTGCCGCCCTACCGCTGCGAGACGGTGGACGCGGTCGCCGACCCCGCGGCGGCCGCCCGGGTGCGCCACCGGCTCTCCCACGAGACCCGTCCGCCCGGTGTCTTCCCGCTGTTCAGCGTGGTCTTCGTGCGGCTGCCGGGTGGACGGCTGCGGATGTGCGTGAGCATCGACGCGCTGCTGGCCGACGCGCGGGGCGTCCAGGTGCTGTTCGATTCCTGGGCCGCCGCGCTGCGCGGGGAGGCCGCCGCCCGTCCCGGGACGCCTTCCTTCCGTGACTATGTCGCCGCCGTCGCCCGGATCCGTGAGACCCCTGAGTACCGGCGGGCCGCCGCCTACTGGGCCGAGCGGCTCGACTCCCTCCCCGAGGGCCCCCGGCTGCCGCGCCGCAGCGGCCCGGATGTGTCCGCCGGCGCCCCCGTGTTCGTCAACCGCCGCCATGTCCTCACTGCGGAGAGGTGGTCCCGGCTGTCCCGGGCCGCCTCCGAACGCGGGCTCACCCCCACCACGGTGGTACTCGCCGCCTACGCCTGGGCACTGGCGCAGTGGGCCGACGAGCCGCGCTTCGTCCTCAATGTGCCGCAGATGAGCAGGCATCCCGTCCACCCCCGGGTGGACGACGTCCTGGGCGAATTCGCCTCCTTCACCCTGCTGGACATCGATACCGCGGGTGTCTCCTCCTTCGAGGAACTCGCCGTCCGGGTCCGTGACCGGCTGGTGAGCGATCTGGACCACCGCCATTTCAGCGGTATGGACGTCACCCGCGAGCTGATCCGCCGCCGGGGCGGTGTCACCGGCGCGCTCGCCCCGGTCGTGATGACCAGCGAACTCGGCGTCGGCGACGGCGTGGACCGGATCCTCGACGGCCGGCTCCACGAGACCTTCGCGCTCAGCCAGACCCCGCAGGTCTGGATGGACCTGCTGCTGCGGGAGCGCGAGGGAACCCTGGTGCTCAACTGGGACGTGGTCGAGGAGCTGTTCCCGGTGCCCGTGGTGGACGGTGTATTCCGACTGCTCACCGGACAGCTGGAGGCCCTGGCCCGGGACGGCGCCGCCTGGTCGGCCCGTCCGCTCCCCGCCGTCACCGCGGAGCAGGCCGAGGAGCGCGACCGGGGGCCGCACCGGGAGCCGGCGGGTACCCTGCCGCACACCGTGATCGCCGCGCTGGCGGCCGCCGACCCCGGCGCGCCCGCCCTCGTCGACGGCGAGATCACCGTCACCCGGGGCGGACTCGCCGCCGCCTGCCGGGCGGTGGCCAAGGCCGTCGGGGCGGCGCGCGGCGGCCCCGCCACGCCGTCCGAGCCGGTCGCGGTGCTGCTGGAACGCGGCTGGCGGCAGTACGCCGCCTGTCTGGGTGTGCTGGAGGCCGGCCACCCGTATCTGCCCCTCGCCGACGATCTGCCGCCCGACCGTATCGCCGCGGTCCTGCGCCGGGCCGGTGTCCGTCTCGTCGTCACCGACGCCTCGACCGCCCGGACCGCCGGGCTCGCCGCCCCGGAAGGCGTGCGGACCGTGGACGTCTCCGCGGTGCGGCCCGATGCCGCGCCGCCCTCCGGTCCCCCTCCGGCCGACGAGCGCGGGCCGGAGGACCTGGCCTACGTGCTCTTCACCTCGGGGTCCACCGGCGAGCCCAAGGGCGTACCGATCACCTTCGGCGGGCTGGCCAACTGCGTCGAGCACACCGTCGAATCCTTCGGGCTGACCGCCGGCGACACCTCGCTGGCTGTTGCCTCGCTCCACCACGACCTGTCGCTGTTCGACCTGTTCGTGGTGCTGGGCGCCGGAGGCACGGCCGTCCTGGCCGGGCGGGGCTGCGCCGCCGACCCGCAGGAGTGGGCCCGGGCGGTCGCCCGCCACCGGGTGACGGCGCTGTGCGCGGCACCCGCCGTGGTGGAGATGCTGCTCGACGGTGCGGGACCCGGCGAGGCCCTGGAGTCCCTGCGGCTGGTCCTCACCGGTGGCGACTGGGTGCCCCGGCCGGTGCTGCGCCGGCTGCGCCGGGCCGCCCCCGGGGTGCTGCCGGTGAGCATCGGCGGCCCCACCGAAACCACCGGCTGGAACATCTGGCACCCGGTCCCCGACCCGGACGCCGACAGCGGTGAGTGGGCCTCCGTCCCGTACGGCCGTCCCATCTCCCGCACCCGCTACCGGGTCGTCGGCGACGGTCTGGCGGACCGCCCGGACTGGGCGACGGGCGAACTGCTGGTCTCCGGAGTCGGGGTGACGCCGGGATATCTGGCCGGCCCCGAGGGCGCCCACCGCCGTCACCACACGGACCCCGCCACCGGCGAGACCTACTTCCGCACCGGCGACCTGGGCCGGTGGCGCGACGGTGTCATCGAGTTCATCGGCCGCAGGGACGACCAGGTCCAGATCCGCGGTCACCGGGTCGAGCCCGGGGAGCTCGCCTCCTTCCTCAACGGCTGCCCCGGGGTGCAGCGGTCGGCTGTGCTGACCCTGCCGCCGGGCGAGCGGCACGCGGTGCGGGGGCTGGCGGCCTTCGTGGTGGTCGACGGCGACGCCGACCACGACGAAGCGGCCGAAGCCGTCCGCGCCGAGGCCTGGCGGGGGCTGCCCGCGCAGCTGCGTCCGCAGCGGGTCGTCGTCGTGGACACACTGCCCACCACCCGCAACGGGAAGGTGGACCGCGAGGCGCTGGCCCGCCGGTACGAGGAGGAGCAGGGCCGGGCCGGTTCCGCCGCCCCGGAAAAGAACCCGGCCGAGCCGGAAGACGCCCTGCTGTGGCTGGTACGGGACATCTGGTCGCGCCATCTGGACGGCGTACCGGTCGGCCCCGAGGACAACTTCTTCGCGCTGGGCGGCGACTCCCTGACCGTCTCCCGCGTGGTGGTGGAACTCCGGGAAGTGCTGGCGGGTGCGCGGATCCGCCCCGGCGGCATCTTCGCCACCCGCAGCGCCGGCGAGTTCGCCGCCCATCTGCGCCGGACGGAGGAAGCCCCCGGCCGGCTGGCGGAGATCGCCGCCCTGTACCGGGAGGTCTCCGCGATGACCGACGACGACCTGAACGCCTATCTGGAGGAGGAAGGTTCCCATGCCGGCGACTGACTCGGCGCCCGAAGCGCGCAGGGACCGGCCGCGCGCCCTGATCACCGGGGCCAGCTCGGGCCTCGGAGCGGCCTTCGCCGACCGGCTGGCACGGGACGGACACGACCTGATCCTGGTCGCCCGCGACACCGGGCGGCTGGCGGAGGTCGCCCGGCGGGCCGAGGAGCGCCACGGGGCGAACTGCACGGTACTCGGCGCCGACCTCACGGCCGCCGCCGACCGGCGGAAGGTGGCCGACCGTATCGAAGAGGGGGTGGATTTCCTGGTCAACGGCGCGGGCTACGGCCTGTCCGGAAGCTTCTGGGAGCTGGACCGGAAGGTCCTGGAGGACCAGCTCGCCGTCAATGTGACGGCGTCTCTGGAGTTCACCCACGCCGCCGTACGGACCATGCTCGGGGGCGGCGGCGGCACCGTGGTCAATCTGTCCTCCATCACCGGCCTGATTCCGGGCAGGGGATCCACCTACGCGGCGTCCAAGGCGTGGACCCGTTACTTCTCCCAGGGGCTGAGCGAGGCCCTGCGGGGGACCGGGACACAGGTGATGGTGCTGTGCCCGGGCTTTGTCCGCACCGAGTTCCACGCCCGGGCCGGAATCGATGTCCGCCAGGTCTCCGAAGGCTGGTGGATGGAGCCGGGCGATGTCGTCGACCGGTGTCTCGCGGATGCGGCGCGCGGCCGGACGTTCTCCCTGCCGGGACTGCGCAACAAGATTTTCATCGGCGCGGTGTCCCGGCTGCCCAGACCGCTGGCCCAGCGTGTCAACCGGATGCTCGGCAACGCCGGTGCCCGGGCCTGACCGCACCACCGACACCCACGGCCCATAACCCACAACCGACAACCGACAACCGACAACCACGGAAATCCTCTTGCCGCGCCCCGCGGCAACGCATCACTACGAAAGCGAAAACCCCCAGGATGAGAACTCGCCGAGCCTTCGCCGCAGTTGCGCTGACCCTGCCGCTCCTGCTCACCGCCTGCGGCGGCGACGACCCCGCGCCCGCCAAGGCCGCCGAGGGCAAGACCGCCCCGGCCCTTCGCGAAATCACCCATGACCTCGGCACCGTGAAGGTGCCCTCCGCGCCGAAGGCCGTCATCGCCCTCGACGAGGTCGCCGGACTGACCCTGCTCTCCTTCGGCATCAAGCCCGACGCGGTCTATCTGGCCAGCGCGCAGCCGCGCGCCCAGGAGATCCTCACCGCCAACGGCGTGAAGCTGCGCAAGATCGAGGTCGGCAAGACACCCGAACTGGAACAGCTCGCCGAGGACGCGCCCGACCTGCTGGTCGGTACCGGCGCGGCCGGGGCCACCGGGCAGAACTACAAGAGCCTCGGCCGGGTGGCCCCCACCGTCGTTCTGCCCATCGAGGGCGAGTGGCGCGAGATCGTGCGACGGACCGCGGGCTTCTTCGGAAAGGAAGAGGCCGGCAAGCGCCAGATCACCGCGGTCGAAACCGTACTGGGCACCGCCGCGGGCGCGGTGAAGAGCAAGCGGACCCTCTCCCTGCTGGGCAACTCCTTCGGCGCCAACGACTTCACCATGCCGCCGCACGTGCCCATCTCCACGCTGATCGCGGAGGCCGGATTCACCCGCCCCGCCTTCCAGCAGAAGAAGGTGAAGGGGTACTCGGTTCCGCTGTCGAAGGAGTACCTGCCGGAGCAGGACGCCGAGCTCATCGTCATCCCGCGCGGCGAGTTCTACACCCCGGACGCGCTGACCAAGAACCCGGCCTTCAAGGCCACCGGAAAGGTCCTCACCCCGGACGCCGACGTGTGGTTCGGCATGTCCGGCTTCGCCTTCTACGCGTCCGCCCACGACCTGAACACGCTTGCCTCCGGCAAGGGCAAGCTCAGCTCGGCCGACAACATCCAGGACATCTGGGCCGCCTATCTGGAAGCCACCAAGGCCTGATTCCGAGAGCCGCTGCGCCGCAGCGGACACGCGGTGCCCCCGTGGCCGCGGGGGCACCGCGCCACCAGCCGAGACGACAGGCCGAGGAGACGATCAGCCGGCGATGGCCACCGACACAACGAAGAGGAGGAGCACGGCGATACCGCTGTGGCTCCCCGTGCTCTTCCTGACCATATTCACCTTCTACACGGACGACCATGTGATCGCGGGCATCCTGCCCGAGGTCGCGGCCGGTCTCTCCGTCTCCGAGGCGATGGCCGGCCAACTGGTGACGGTCTTCTCCCTCACCGTCGCGGTCGCCACCCCGGTGGCCGGTCTGCTGCTGGCCGCCACCGCGCGCAGAACCGTGGTGCTCGCGGCCCTCGCCGTGTTCACCCTCGCCAACCTCGCCGCGACGGCCGTCGACCACTACGCCGCGATGGCCGCGCTGCGGGTCGCCGCCGCCCTGGCAGCGGCGGCAGCCACTCCGCTGATCTTCGCCGTCACCGTCGAACTCGCCCCCGAGGCCCGGCGCGGGCGCTATCTGTCCGCGCTCGCCGTCGGGGTCACCGGCTCCATCGCCTTCGGCGTCCCGCTCGGAAGCTGGATCGGCACCTCCTGGGGCTGGCAGGCCACCTTCGGGGCGATGGCGGCCTCGGGCGCGGTGTGCCTGGTGCTGGTGGCGGTGGCGCTGCCCGCCACCGCGCCCAAGCCGCCCCTGCCCGTCCGCCGGCAGCTGCGGGCACTCACCGCCCGTCCCATCCTCCTGGCCCTGACCGGCGGAGGCCTGGCCGTCATGGGCTCCGTCATGCTGCTCACCTACCTGGTGCCCTTCCTGGACGGTGTGCTGACCGAGCCGGACGGCGTACGCGCCTTCACGTTCGCCGTACTGGGGGTGGCGGGCACCGCCGGTGTCTTCCTGGGCGGCTACGCCACCGACCGGCTCGGCCCCGACCGCACCATCGCCTGGGGCCTGGGCGTGTTCATCATGCTGATGCTCGCTCTGGGGGCGCTCTGGCTGCTGCGCCCCGTGCCGCCGGCCGTGGTGCTCGCGCTGATCGCCCTGTGGGGCGTCACCGCCTACCTCAGCGCGCCCGCCGTGCAGACCCGGTTGTACCAGGTGGCCGGCGATCTCACCGCGCAGGCCCTCGCCCTGAACACCAGCATCGGTTACCTCGGCATAGCCGCCGGGGGCGCGCTGGGCGGCGTGATCGTCGCCCATGCCGACGCGGGCTGGCTGCCCGCCGTCACCGCAGTCACCTCGGCGCTGGCCCTGGCCCTGATCACCACCGCCTTCCGCGGGCCGCACGACACGGGCGCCCGCCCGGTCCCGGTCCCGGCCCGGCGAGACGGAGCCGCCCAGTGAGCGTGCCGCCCCCCGACCCGACGCCCGCACCCACCACCGTGGGTGCCCTGCTGCGCCCCGTCCGGGGCCGGCTCGTGCTCACCGCGCTGTGCTCGGCGCTGGCTGCCGTGGCCTCCGTGGTGCCCCTGGTCTGCCTGGTGGAACTCGCCCGGATTCTGCTGCCCGGTCTCACCGGGGAGCCTGTCGACGAGGGCCGGGCCCGGGCCGCCGTGGTCGTCGCCGCCGTCGCGCTGGCCCTGCGGCTGGTGCTGCTGCTGTGCGCCTCCACCGTCTCCCACCTGGCCGATGTGCGGCTGGGGTCGCTGCTCCGCCGCAGGGTCGTCGGCCACCTGGGCCGGGTTCCGCTGGGCTGGTTCACCCAGCGCAACTCCGGTCTGGTGAAGAAGGCCGTCCAGGACGATGTCGGTGCCCTGCACCATCTGGTGGCGCACTCGGTCACCGAGCTGACCACCGCCGCGGTGGTACCGGCCGTGATCGTCGGCTATCTGCTGCTGTCCGACCCGCTGATGACCGTCATCACCCTGGTCCCGGTGGCGGCGGGCATGCTCGGCCTGAAGATCGCCACCCGGGGCACCACGGAGAAGCTCATCGAGTACGCGGGCTCGCAGGCACGTCTCGGAGCTGCCGCCGTGCAGTTCACCGACGGCATCACCGAGGTCAAGACGTTCGGCACCCTCGGCCGGGCCCACGATGCCTACCGGGAGGCCGCCGAGGACTTCGACGACCGCCACCGGGACTGGATGCGCTCCAGTTCCGCCGGGGCGACCTTCATGGAACTGGCCCTCTCGCCGATGACCCTGCTGCTGACCACGGTGCTCGCCGGGGGAGCTCTGGTGCGCTCCGGACACCTCGGCAGTCCTTCGGAGCTGCTGCCCTTCGTCGTCCTGGGGCTGGCGATACCCGCGCCGGTGCTCGCCGTCGGCTTCAACTACCACGCCCTGCTCGCGGCCCGGGGGGCCGCCGCCCGGGTCCGGGAGATCCTCGCCGAACCCGTACTCCCCGCACCGGCCGAGCCCGCGGCCGCACCGGACGCCGACGCCGCCCTGCGCCTGGAGTCCGTGGACTTCGACTACGGCGGCCACGCCGCCCTGCGCGGCATCGACCTGACGCTCCACCCCGGAACCGTAACCGCCCTCGTCGGGGCCTCCGGGTCGGGCAAGTCGACCCTCGCCAAGCTGGCCGCCCGGTTCCACGACCCGTCCGGGGGACGGATCACCCTGGGCGGTACCGATCTGCGCGCACTCTCCTTCGAAGACCTCTACGCCCATATCGGCTTCGTCTTCCAGGACACCACACCGCTGCGTGTCTCCGTCCGGGACAACATCCGGCTGGCCCGCCCCGGCGCCGACGACACCGAGGTCCTGCGCGCGGCCTCCGCGGCACGGCTCACCGAGGTGATCGAACGCCTCCCCCGGGGCCTGGACTCCGTCATCGGCGACGACGCCGTCCTGTCCGGCGGCGAGTGCCAGCGCATCGCCATCGCCCGTGCCGTCCTCGCCGACCGGCCGCTGCTCGTCCTCGACGAGGCGACCTCGGCGGTGGACCCCGACAGCGAGGCGGCCATCCAGCAGGCGCTCAGCGCGCTCAGCGCGGGCCGGACCCTCCTGGTGATCGCCCACCGGCTGCACACGGTACGCGGTGCCGACACCATCGCGGTGCTCGACGGCGGCCGCGTCGTCGAACGGGGCACCCACGAGGAGCTGCTGGCGAACGGCACTCACTACCGGGCCCTGTGGGTCGCCCACCAGGGCGGCGAAGAACCCCAGCGGTCCGACGACACCACCGGAAGCGAGCTGTCGAACCGATGATCCGCTCCCTGTTCGCCCTGCTCGACCCGGCGGGCCGCCGCCGGCTGCGCGCCCTGCTGATCCGCGTCGGTACGGCGGCCGTCCTCCAGGGGCTGGCCGGCTGCACCCTCATCCCGCTGCTCGGCGCACTGTTCACCGACGACTGGGACGCGGTGTGGACCTGGGCCGCGGTGCTGGCCGGCCTGGTGCTGGCCCACCACACGGTGATGCTGCGCAACCACCGCCAGGCCGGTGAGCTCTCCAGCGCCCTGCTGCGGCTGCTCCACGCCCGGCTGGGCGAAGCGCTGACCCGTATCCCGCTGGGATGGTTCGCCGAAGGACGCGCGGCGGCCGTGAACCGGCTGGTCACCAAGACCGCCGTCGATGTGGCCACCGCCCCGGCCCATCTGGTGGCCCCGGTGGTGGCGGCGGTGGCCACCCCGGCGACCATCATCGCCGTCACGCTGGCCGTGCAATGGCAGATCGGGCTCGCCCTGCTGCTCGGCGCCCCGCTGCCGCTGCTGGCCTACCGTCTCTATCTCCGGGTCATCGAGCGCGTCGAAGACACCTGGGAGGCCGGCACCAACCGCGCCTCCGAGCGGGTCCTGGAATACGCGCGGCAGCAGCCGGTGCTACGGGCCTACGGTGGCGGCGGCGCTGCTCCCCTGGACCGGGCTCTCACCGACCAGGACGCGGGTGCCCGGCGCATGGTCCTGGGCAACTCGGCGGCCACCGCGCCGCTCTTCCTGGCCCTGCAGACGGTGCTCACCGCGGTGCTGGCCCTCACCGTCATGCTCGCCCTCGGCGGCGGAGGCGATATCGCGGTGCTGATCGCCGTGATGGTGCTGGCCG
>NZ_JBSFNQ010000074.1:0-36520 GCF_053981115.1 Streptomyces sp. NPDC003691
TCTCTCCCCCCGGTGACGGCGACACCACCAGGGGCTTTGACCGCCTGCTCAAGTCGGGATCACGTGGGAGTGGGGTGCAGGGTCGCCCCCGCAGCCACGGGCGACAAGACCGACGCGCTTCAGGGCGGTGCATCGCACGTGGCGAGGAGGTGAGCCCGGAGGCCCACGACACACCCGAACCCAGACAAGGCCGGTGACGACCCCACGAAGCAACGGTCACAAAGCTTTTCAGCCCCGCCGGCGTTTGAGGCGCAGAAGCAGCCCGCACCGCGCGGGCAACCGGGCCCCCGGGAGACCTGGGCGCGAGGAACCCCAGCGGGAGGCGCCCCGGCCCCGCCGGCGTTTGAGGCGCAGAAGCCGCCCGCACCCCGCGGGCAAGGCACACCCCTGGGAGCGAGGAACCTCAGCGGGAGGCGCTCCTGCGGAGGGCCCGTTCGATCGTGCGCATCACGTCCGGGAGCGGCGCGTCCGTGCGGGCCACCGCCACCAGGACCTCCTCGTGCGGTTCGGACACCGTTGCCACCACGGCCCGCGGCGCCTCCGCGCCCGGCGCCCGCCCGGCCATGATCCCGGTACCGAAGGTGTCGCGGACGATCGCGAACGCGTGGTCCAGCTGGGACTCGACATCGCCCTGGCCGCCCGCCCGCAGCCACCGCCGCAGTACATGGTTGTGCGCCGTGACCACGGCGGACGCGGCGACCTCGGCCAGCAGCGGATCGTCGTTGCCGTCGTGGTGGTCGCGTTCGTCGAAGTGGCCCAGGAGATAGCGGGTGAACAGCCGCTCGTACCGGGCCACGGAGGCGATCTCGCGCTCCCGCAGCGTCGGCACCTCCCGGGTCAGCCGGTAGCGCTCGACGGAGACCGCCGGGGATGCCGCGTACATCCGCATCACTTCCTTGATGCCGCGGCAGACCGTGTCCAGGGGATGCTCGTGCGGCGGTGCCGCGTTCAGTACGGCCTCCGCGCGCACCAGGGTGTCGTCGTGGTCGGGGAAGATGGCCTCTTCCTTGGAGCGGAAGTGGCGGAAGAAGGTGCGCCGGGCCACCCCCGCGGCCGCCGCGATCTCGTCGACGGTCGTCGCCTCGTACCCCTTGGTGGCGAACAGCTCCATCGCCGCCGCCGCCAGTTCGCGGCGCATCTTCAGCTTCTGCGCGGCGGCCCGGGTGCCCGCGGCGCTCTCGGGCGCGTCCGTGGTGCTCTTGGGACGGGTCGTACGGCGACGGGGATCAGCGGGCTCGGCCATGAGCTGAACGTACTGCATCCGTGCAGGAGAGCGCGCCTTCGGTCCACTCACCGGAGGCCCCGGAGGGCCCCGCTCCCCCGGAGGGCCCGGCGCCGGGTGGTCACCGCCGGGCATACTCGCGGAAACCGCGTCCCGTCTTCCGCCCCAGACAGCCCGCCGCGACCAGATGCTCCAGCAGCGGCGCGGGCGCCAGCCCCGGCTCGCGGAACTCCTCGTACAGCACCTTCTCGATGGCCAGCGACACATCGAGCCCGACGACGTCGAGGAGTTCGAACGGGCCCATCGGATAGCCGCCGCCCAGCCGGATCGCCGCGTCGATGTCGTCGGCCGACGCATAGTGCTGCTCCAGCATCTTGACCGCGTTGTTGAGATACGGGAACAGCAGCGCGTTCACGATGAACCCGGCCCGGTCACCGCAGTCCACCGGGTGCTTTTTGACGGTCGCGGTCAGGGCGCGGACCGTGGCGTGGACGTCGTCCCCGGTGAGGACCGTCCGCACCACCTCGACCAGCTTCATCGCCGGGGCGGGGTTGAAGAAGTGCATCCCGATCACGTCCTGCGGCCGTGAGGTCGCCCGCGCGCACGCCACCACCGGCAGCGACGAGGTCGTCGTGGCGAGGATCGCGCCCGGCCGGCAGATCCGGTCCAGCGCCGCGAACAGCTCCTGTTTGACAGCGAGGTCCTCGGCGACGGCCTCCAGCACCAGATCCGCGCCGGCCAGGGCCTCCAGCGACCCCGCGGGCACGATCCGTCCGAGCGCCGCGTCCCGGGCGGCCTCCGTGGTCCGGCCCTTGGCGACCGAGCGGGCCAGCGAGGCGGCGATCCGCTCCCTGGCGGCCGCGGCCTTCTCCGCCGACCGGGCGACCAGCACGACGTCGTACCCGGCCTTGGCGAAGACCTCCGCGATGCCGCTCGCCATCGTCCCGGACCCGGCCACGCCGACGGACCGCACCTCGCGGGGCGCCGCGCCCGCCGCCGGGGCCGGGGTGAGTGCGTCGGGCACCACTTCGGCGGAGCCCGGCGCGGCGTAGGTGTAGAAGCCGCGGCCCGCTTTCCGCCCCGTCAGCCCGGCCGCGGCGAGCTGCCGCAGCACCGGCGCGGGTGCGTGCAGCCGGTCCTGCGATTCGGCGTACATGGCCTCCAGGACCGTACGGGCCGTATCGATGCCGATCAGGTCCAGCAGCGCCAGCGGGCCCATCGGCAGCCCGCAGCCCAGCCGCATGGCGGCGTCGATGTCCTCGCGGGAGGCGTAGTGCGATTCGTACATCGCGGCGGCCCGGTTCAGATAGCCGAACAGCAGTCCGTCCGCGACGAATCCGGGCCGGTCGCCGACCGCGACGGGTTCCTTGCCCAGATCGCGGGCGAGTCCGGTGACGGCGGCCACGGCGGCCGGGGCGGTCAGCACCGAGGAGACGATCTCGACCAGCTTCATCGCCGGGGCGGGGTTGAAGAAGTGCATTCCGACGACCCGCTCGGGATGCCGGGATTCCGCGGCGAGCCGGGTCACGGAGAGCGCGTTGGTGCCGGTGGCCAGGATCGCGTCCGGCCGGACGATGCCGTCCAGTTCCCGGATGACCTGCTGTTTCGTCTCGTATGTCTCGGAGACCACCTCGATGACGAGATCGGCGTCCGCGGCCGCCGCCAGGCGGGTCGCGGTCCGGAACCCGGCGAGGGCCGCCCGGCGCCGCTCCTCGGTGAGCCGCCCGCGTTCCACGGCCCGCGCGGTGGAGGCCCCGACCGCGGCGACGGCGCGGCGGGCGGCGGTCTCGCTGATGTCGATACCGATCACCTCGCGGCCCGCGCAGGCGAGCACTTCGGCGATGCCGGTGCCCATCGTGCCGAGGCCGACGACGGCCACCGTATGTGCGGCGGCGGGGGAGTTCGGGAGGTTTTCCGGCGGGTTCACGGGGTCCATCGGGTCCATCGGGGGACTCCAGGGTGGTGAGTGACGACGAGAGGAGACGCCGCGCGCCTGGCGAGGGGATGGCGGCGCGCGGCGGGCCGTGCGGGCCGGACCGTCGCGGAAGCCGGGCACGAAGCGTACGGATCGTGCCCGGGCGCGCGGCCCGAACCGGTGAGAGGTGGTGCGGGGCGGCGGACCCTGTCCCGGGGTCCCGCCGAAGGCGGCACGCGACCGACACGCGCGCCGAACTGCCGTACTCGCCGAACCGAATGCACCCGCGGCGGCTGCGTCACCAGGCCGTCGCGGTCGTGCCGGCGGGGGGTACCCGCTCACCTGAGGTTAACCGGCGGGTAACGAGCGCGCCAGACCCCGGGGAGGGCGTGAGGATGTGATCTGGGTCGCGCTCGGAAACCGGAGCGCTACGGATCGTCGCTACGCTCGGGGTATGGACGACGAGTTGCGGTCGCTGGCCCGGCGGCTGCGGAGCGAGTCGGGCGGCTCGACGGCGTACGAACGGCTGCTCGTGACGGCGGACCAGGAGGAGCTGGCGGATGTCCTCACCGCGTACGAACGCCCGCTGTGGGCGCGGGAGCTGGCCGCGTTCCGGCTCGGCAGCGCGGGGGACCGCCGGGCCTTCGAGGCACTGGTCCTGCTGCTGAACCACCGGGACCCGGAGCGCTGTACCTCCGCCGCGCACGCCCTCTACCGGCTGGCCGACCCCCGGACCCCCCGGGCGGCGGCCGCCCTCGCCACCAATGAGCTGCGGGTCGCCTATGCGCTGACGCCGGTACGGCTGCTGATCCGGCTCCGCGCCCCCGAGTCGGCCCCGGCCCTGATCACCGTGCTCCGCAGACGGCTCGCTCCGGGCGACCCGTACCGGCGGCTCGCGCTGGCCTGTGTGGAGGGCCTGGGCGCGCTGGGCGACGCCCGGGCCCGTGCGGTGCTGGACGCGGCGCTCGCCCATCCGGCGCTGGCCGCCCCGGCGTCGGCCGCGCTCGCCCGGCTGCCGGGGGAAGCGGCGGAGCCGGGCGAGTAGTGGCCGCGGGCCGGGGCGGCCGGCGCCGGGCGGCTCAGCGCGAGGTGCCCGGGTACAGCTTGGCGACCGCGGTGACGGTGGTCGTCCGGAACGCGGCCACCGTCCCGTCGGATACGTCGCCGAGCTGTCCCCAGGCCACCACGGTCACGGTGCGCCCGTCACGGCCCACCGAGTACAGCGCCGCGTCGTTCGCGCCGCCCACCGGGTCCTGGGTGTCGATGCCGTAGACATGTGCGCCCTCCTCGACCGCCAGGGCGCCGTGGTACGTGCTGCCGCCCAGCAGATCGGGGTTCCGGGCGCTCATCCGGTCGAAGCAGGTCGCGATGCTCGCCCGGAGGTTGACGACGAGCTGCTTGGCCTTCGCCTCGCTCGCCGCGACCGTGATCGTCTGGCGGGCGCCGGTGTCGAGCTCGGTGTGGAAGAGCCGGTGCTTGCTGGCGGCCCGCGGCGCGGTGTTCCCGGTGCAGAAGTCGTCGGGCAGGCCCGGGGTCACCGGGCCCGCGGTCCACGCGGTGGGTGCGGGCGGCAGCTGGGCGGCGGAGAGGAAGGCCGGTGCGGGTGCGGCGCTGGCCCAGGACAGGGCGGTGAAGGTGAAGCCCAGGGCCGCGGTGGTCACGGCGGCGGAGCGGAGCATCGTCAGATGCGTCATAAGAAGTCCCCGTTTGCTCGGTCTGAACGGCAGGATCCGTCCGAACGGCCTGCTCGGTCGGTAATCGGCCCGCTCGCCGGCCCGGTCCGGCCGACTGCTGGTGCCGGGACCAGCTTCGGGAGCACGGCGGCACGGCCACAAGGCTTCCGGCCGCCCCTGGGACGGTGGAACCATTCCACCCCCGGTGACGTGGGAGAACGCAGGGGGGTGGAATGCCGCCCCGGGACGGTCGGCGCGGCGGGACGGAGGCGGACGTGAGCACAGCGCGGGACCCGGAGGGCTCGGCCGCCGAAGCGTTCGCCCACCGGCTGCGGGAGTTGCGCGAGCAGTCCGGGCGAAGCTACGGCTCCCTGGCGCGCCGGATCGGAGTGAGCGCCTCCACCCTGCACCGCTACTGCTCGGGCGCGACGGTCCCCGCGGAGTTCGCCCCGGTCGAACGGCTCGCCCGGTTCTGCGGCCGGAGCGGCGGCGAACTGGTCGCGCTCCACCACGCCTGGGTCCTCGCGGACGCGGAGCGCACCCGCCGCCAGGAGGCGGCGACCGCCCGCGGGGCGGAACCGGCCCCGCCCGGAGCGCCCGAGCCGGGCGCGACCGGAGCTGCGGGCCCGGCCGGTGACGGCGGCGGCGATACGGGCACGGGTCCCGGTGCGGGAGGCCGTACGGCCGGCGGTACGGCGCCCGGCCCGGCCGGCGGCACCGGTACGGAGAGCGGACCCGCCCCCCGGGAGACCACCGGTACCGGCACGTTCCCCGCCACGGACACCGGCAACGACCGGCGCACCGGCGCATATGACGGAGCCGGGAGCGGACCCGCCGCGCGAAGCGGCGCCGTGGCACCGGGCCCGGCCACGGGCAGCAGCAGCGGCAGGACCCCGGGTCCCGTCACCCGGAGCGGCGGCGCCACGAGCACCGGCACCGCCGCCGAGGCGGCCGAGACCGTCGTACTCGGCGGCGGCGGGCCGCGCTCCGGGCCGCGGTCCCCGATCCGCCCGCCCGCCCGCCGGGCGGCGTACGCGGCCGGGCTGGTGGCGCTCGCCGTGAGTCTCGTCGTCGGTCTCGTCGCGTACGGCAACTCCCCGGACCGTCCGGCCGCGGCCGCGCGGCCGGAGAGCGGGGAGCCCGTGCGGCGGGGCGAGCAGGCCGGTGGCGGGGAGGGCGCCGCGTCCACCACCCGGCCCCCGGCCTCGCCGTCGACCTCGGCGGCCGCCGGGCCGTCGCGCCCCGCCGGTTCGCCGTCCACCGGGTCCGCCCGGCCGCCGCGCGGCGGTTCGCCGGACCCGAAGGACGGGGGGCCGGTCACGCCGCCCGCGGTTCCCGTGGCGGGCGCTCCCTTCACGGTGGCCACCGACCACCATCAGTGGGCGTACGGCTGCGGCCACGAGTACCTGGTCGGCCGGGGCCCGTCCGCCGTACCCCCGCCGCCCGTCGAGGCGGACGCCCCGGCCTGGGCGGGCGCCCTGGGCGCGGTGCACGGCGGGGAGACCCGGGTCCGGATCACCGTGCAGGGCACCGGCGAGCAGGCCGTCGTCCTCCACTCGCTCCAGGTGCGCACGGCGGCCCGCCGGGAACCGCCGCGCACGGGCAATGTCTACCGGATGGACCAGGGCTGCGGGGGAGTGCTCACTCCCCGCGCCTTCGAGGTGGACCTCGACCGGCGGCGTCCGCTGGCCCGTTCCGTCCCCGGCCACGGCGAGAACGGCCCGATCCCCGCGGTGTCGTTCCCCTACCGGGTGTCGGTCCGCGACCCGGAGGTGCTGCTGGTCACGGCGGAGTCCGCGCGCTGCGACTGCGACTGGTATCTGGAGCTGGAGTGGAGCAGCGGCGGCCGCCGGGGCGTCGTCCGGGTCGACGACGACGGCAGGCCCTTCCGTACGAGCGCGATCACGGGCCGTCCGGTGTACGACTACGACCCGGGCGCCCGCCGCTGGGTGGCCGCGGCCCCGGCCGGGGCGGACGCCGCCCGGCCGGAGGAGGGCTGAGCGGCGTCCCGTTCCGCGGTCCGCGGGAGCTCCCCGAGCGGGCCGCACCGCTCGGCGGCCGGGCCGGTGAAGGCCCCCGGGCTCAGTTGAAGTACGCGATGGAGGCGACCACGACCAGCTCCTCGGGCCAGTCGATGTCGATCCGGAGGTGCACGGTGTGGTCGTCCTTGGGGACCACGTTGTAGACCTTCAGGGGTGCCGCTCCCATGAAGGGCTTGCGGTCGCCGTTCGGGTCGATCTCCGCCAGGGAGACGAAGACCCGGGAGGTGGAGGTGATGAAGGGGAGCGTCGGCACGATCTGGTCGAAGACCCCCTGCCCCGACAGGGCAACCCGGTCGGTGCCCTGGTCGGGGCCCGAGGCTGCGGTCGGTCCCAGGCTGACGACCCCGTCGGGCCACTTCTCCGGTCCGGTCTTACCGTTCTGGCCGCTCATGGCATGGCCTTTCGCGTCGGTGGTGCCGGGCGGTGGCACGACGCGTGCGGGTGATGCGCGCCATTCGTCCCGTATGGAGGTCGTGAGCGTACGGAACCTCCGGACCACGGGGTCGTCACCACTCCGCCGTTGTCCTTCACCCGGCCCAGCGCGTTACGCGATCCGGTCCGGGTCGGCCGCCCGGCCCAGCGCGTTACGCGGGCCGGTCCCGGCCGGGCCCCCGTGCGTACCGCACCTCCGGGATCACGGCGCCGCCCACCTCGAAGGGCTCCTCAGCGCCGTCCGGGCGGAAGCCCGCCCGTTCGTAGAAGCGGCGGGCGCGGACGTTCCCCTTGAGGACCCAGAGCGTCATCGACCGCCGCCCGGCGGCCCCGGCACGGTCGGTCAGCTCCCCGAGCAGGGCCCGGCCCGCACCGGTGGACAGATGCGCGGGCAGCACGTAGAGCGCATACAGCTCGGCCGCTCCGGGCGCCGAGTCCGGGTCCCGGCCCGGGCCCGCGCAGCCCCAGCCGATCACGGTGCCGTTGCGTTCGGCGACGAGATGGACCACGCCGTCCGCGCGGGCGGCGAAGTGGCCGCGGAGCCGGTCGGCGGCCTCCTCGGGGTCCATGGAGTCGAGGTACGGCTGCGGCACCAGACCGGCGTAGGCGTACTGCCAGCCGCGCACCCGGACCGCGGCGACCGCGCCGCAGTCGCCGTCCGTCATCTCTCTGATCAGGGGCTCCATCAGGGCATCCTGGCCGGGGCGGGGCGCCGGTGCCAGTCCGTTTCCGCCGGTCCGGCCCGCGGCCCGGGTACCGCCCTGCCGGGCGCGGCCGGGCAGCGGGGTCACAGCAGGCTGAGCTGGGTCGGTCCGGCAGCCGCGGCCCGCGGGGCGGCCGGGTCGGGGACGGTGAGGCGGCGGGCGGCTCCGCGGCCCGAGGGGCCGATGCCGTACTCCGCGGCCAGTTCGTGCACCTGACGGGTGATCCGGCGCTGGTACCAGGTGGGGGCGTAGGCCCCGGCCGCGTACATCTGCTCGTACCGCCGGACGAGCCGCGGATGGTGCTCGGCCAGCCAGGCCATGAACCACTCCCGGGCGCCGGGCCGCAGATGCAGGACGAGCGGGGTCACCGAGGTCGCGCCGGCCGCGGCGATCGCCCGCACGGTGGTCCGCAGCTGGTCGGGGTGGTCGCCGAGGAAGGGGATGACCGGTGCCATCAGCACTCCGCAGCCGATGCCGTGGTCACCGAGGACCCGGACCACGTCGAGACGGCGTTCGGGCGCCGGGGTGCCGGGTTCGACCGTGCGCCACAGCTCCTCGTCGAGGAAGCCCACGGAGACGGAGATTCCGACCTCGGTGACCTCGGACGCCTGCCGCAGCAGCTCCAGATCACGGAGGATCAGGGTGCCCTTGGTCAGGATGGAGAAGGGGTTGGCGTGGTCGCGCAGGGCGGCGATGATGCCGGGCATCAGCCGGTAGCGGCCCTCCGCGCGCTGGTAACAGTCGACATTGGTGCCCATGGCTATGTGCGCGCCGTGCCACTGCCGGGAGCCGAGCCGGTCGCGGACCAGCTCCGGGGCGTTGATTTTGACCACGATCTGGGAGTCGAAGCCGATCCCGGTGTCGAGGTCCAGATAGCCGTGGCTCTTCCTGGCGAAGCAGTACACACAGGCATGGGTGCAGCCGCGGTACGGATTGACGGTCCATTCGAACGGCATCCGGGAGGCCCCGGGCACCCGGTTCACGATCGAACGCGCCCTCACCTCGTGGAAGGTGATGCCCCGGAACTCGGGTGTGTCGAAGGTCCGGGTGGTCACCGCGTCCGTACCGAACAGGGCGGGGTTCGCGGCGCCCCGGGCGGGGGTGGTGTCGTCGGCCAGATGGTCCCAGCGCATGGTCGGCCTCCTCGGCGGTGCTCGAACCACACAATAGAACAAGTGTTCCCATGATCGCCGGGGGGCGCGTCGGGAGCCCTGCCGCGCCGGGGCCGTGTGCCGTACGCCCGCCCCCCGGATTTGGGCCCGTGCGGACGAGGTGGTTGGCTAGCGCCACCCCCGAACAACCGAATGCTGGAGGAACGGCAATGGCGCAGGTCGAGGCCACGACGGAACGGATCATCGCGGCGAAGGCGGAGGACGTTTTCGACACTCTGGCCGACTACGAGAACAGCCGGGGGAAGCTGCTGACCGAGCACTTCAGCGAATACGAGGTCCGGGAGGGCGGCGACGGCGAGGGCACCCTGGTCCACTGGCGGCTCCAGGCCACCAGCAAGCGCGTCCGCGACTGCCTGCTGGAGGTCACCGAGCCGACGGACGGACAGCTGGTCGAGAAGGACCGCAACTCGTCCATGGTCACCACCTGGACGGTCACCCCGGCGGGCGAGGGGAAGTCCAAGGCCGTGGTGACCAGCGTCTGGAACGGCGCGGGCGGTATCGGCGGATTCTTCGAGCGGACCTTCGCCCCCAAGGGCCTCGCCCGTATCTACGACGGCGTGCTGGCCCGTCTGGCCGCGGAGGTCGAACAGTCCTGACGCCCCGCGCCGGGCCCGCCCGGGCCTCCGGCACGGTCCCGGCCGGTCAGCAGCAGGCCGGGCCGGGCGCTGTTCGCTGCCCGGCCCGGGGCCGCGCCCCGGCCGGGCCCGGGGGCCCGTACGGTCCCGGCCACCGGGGCGGGCGCCCGTGCCGCCCCGCCGCTCCGGGCCCGCCCGCCCGGAGCGGGGACCAGGCCCCCGGAGCCGTTCCCGGACTCACCGGATCGGGTGGATTTCCCGACCGCGCCCCGGTGCGCCCCGCGCATCCGCCCGCCGGGGGAAAGCCGCTGATGAGCGCCCGACGTGCGCCCCGGCCCGGCGGCCGAACGCCCCCGCGGCCCGCCTCCGCACCCCCGGCCGCCCACCCCCTCGCCCGCGCAGAATGACGCCCGCGCAGAACGTTGAACGAGGGGAGCGGACACGTGGGCGGCAGCACTCTGGTGAAAGGCGGGCAGGCCGCGCCGGCGGTCCCCGCCGGGCCCGAACCGCCCGGTCCGCCCGGACCCCCCGCCCCGCCCGGCACCGTGCTCGGCCCCCGCCGGGTCCGGCTGGTCTTCTTCGGGCTGATGCTGGCACTGCTGCTCGCCGCGCTGGAACAGATGATCGTCGCCACCGCGCTGCCGAAGATCGTCGGTGAACTCCACGGTCTGGACCGGATGTCCTGGGCCATCACCGCCTATCTGCTCACCTCGACGATCACCCTCCCCGTCTACGGCAAGCTCGGCGACCTCTTCGGCCGCAAGGGCGTCTTCCAGTTCGCCATCGTCGTCTTCGTCATCGGCTCCGCCCTCGCTGGCTGGTCCCGGACCATGGACCAGCTCATCGCCTTCCGTGCCCTCCAGGGCATCGGCGCGGGCGGACTGCTGATCGGCGTCCAGGCGATCATCGCGGATATCGTCCCGCCCCGGGACCGCGGCCGCTTCATGGGACTCATCGGCGCCGCCTTCGGACTCGCCTCCGTCGCCGGACCCCTGCTCGGCGGCTTCTTCACCGACCATGTCTCCTGGCGCTGGTGCTTCTACTTCAACGTGCCCTTCGGCCTGGTCACCCTGCTCGTCGTCAGTGTCGTACTGAAACTGCCCCGGCCCGCCCGCCGCGGCCGGCTGGACGTCCTCGGCGCCCTGCTGCTCGCCACCGCCTCCACCTGTCTGGTCCTGCTGACGAGCTGGGGCGGCACCGAACACGCCTGGGGTTCGGCCACGATCATCGGTCTGGCCGCCGGGGCCGCCGTAACGACTCTGCTCTTCCTCGTCGTCGAGGCCTACGCCCCCGAACCGATCATTCCGCTGCGGCTGTTCCGGGACTCCGTTTTCAACATCACCGGGCTCGTCGGGGCCGCCGCCGGTATCGCGCTCTTCGGCGCGGGCAGCTTTCTGCCGACCTTCCTCCAGATGGTCGACGGCGCCTCCGCCACCGAATCCGGGCTGCTGATGCTGCCCATGATGGGCGGCATCGTCATCGCGTCCATCGTCTCCGGACAGCTCATCAGCCGCACCGGCCACTACCGCGCCCACCCCGTCGTGGGCAGTCTGGTCGCCGCCGTCGGCATGTGGCTGCTCTCCCGCCTCGACGCGGACACCCCCCGCTGGGAGTACGGCATCTGGCAGGCCGTCCTGGGCACCGGCGTCGGCCTGGTGCTGCCGGTGCTGATCCTCGCCGTCCAGAACTCCGTACGCCCCGCCGACCTCGGCACCGCCACCAGCGCCAACACCTACTTCCGCCAGATCGGCGGCAGCATCGGAGCCGCCGTCTTCGGCACCCTGTTCGCCCAGCGGCTGACCGAGGCCCTCGCGGACCGGCTGCCCGGCGGCACCGGCCTCCCGGCCGGTGTCGACCCCGAGTCGGTCACGCCGGACATCGTCCGCGGGCTGCCGCCCGAGGTCCGGGACGCGTATGTCGCCGCCTACGCCGAAGCAATGCCGCGGATCTTCCTCTATCTCGTTCCCGTCCTGCTGCTCGGCCTCCTCATCGCCTGCTTCCTCAAGGAGAAACCCCTGGTGTCCCAGAACGCGCCCCTCGCCGAGACCACCGAGAGCCTGCCCTACGAGATCGCGGTCGCCGCCGTGCCCCCGGCCCGCAGCGGCACGGCGCAGCCGGCCCCGTTCGGCGTCCCGGTCTGCGGAACCGTCCAGCACTACGACGGCACCGCCGTACCGCGCGCCGCTCTGACCCTGATCGACGTCCGGGGGCAGCAGATCGGGCGCGGCGCGAGCGGCGACGACGGGCGCTACGCACTGAGCGTCCCCGGATCCGGCTCGTATGTCATGATCGCGGCGGCCGGGGGCCACCAGCCGCAGGCCGTGACGGTCACCGTGGGGGAGCGGCCGGTCGAACTCGATGTCGTCCTCGGCGGCGCGGGCCGGCTGGCGGGCGCCGTGTGCACCGCCGACGGCCTGCCGGTACGGGACGCGACCGTCACCCTCACCGATGTCCGCGGGGACGTCGTCGCCACCGCGCGCAGCGGGCGCGAGGGCGGCTATGTGATGACCGAACTGGTCGCCGGGGAGTACACGCTGGCCGCCAGCGCCCCGGCCTTCCGGCCCGCCGCGCTCCCGGTGAGCGTGCAGGCGTCCCGGGAGACCCGGCAGGACATCGAACTGGCCGGGGGCGCGGTGCTGCGCGGCACGGTACGGGCCGGCGGCGGCCGGCCGGTCGAGGAGGCCCGGGTGACGCTGCTGGACGCCGCGGGGAACGTGGTCGACACCCTCACCACGGGCCCCGACGGCACGTTCCGGTTCGTCGACCTGTCGTCCGGCGAGTACACGGTGATCGCCGCGGGGTACCCGCCGGTGGCCACGGTCCTCCAGGTCGCGGGCGGCGGCCGCACGGAACGCGACCTCCAGCTGGGCCACGCGGACTGACCCCCGACCCACTCCGGCCGACCCACTCCGGCCGGGCGGCCCCGGGCCAGGTACCCCGGGACGGCTGCCCGGCCGGAGTCGGCCCGGAGTCGTGCCGTACGGCCCCGGGCCCGGCCCCTCGGCCGCCCGGCACGACCGGCCCCGGCTGCCCGAGTTGCCCCCGCCGCCCTGCCCGCAAGAGCGCCGTGTACGCCGGATTTGCGCGGGCGCACGACCGATTCGGCCGTTGCGCCACGCACGGAGTGCCCTGCGCCGTACGGTGGTCACAGGCCGCGTAGCCCCGCGGCGCGGAAGGAGCCTCCCACCCATGGACAGTGGTGTTCCGCCGAGAGTGCCGCGGCAGCATGCCGTGGACGGCCGGATTCCGCTGGCCGTGGTCGTCGTGGACGGTGACGGCCTGGTGTCCCACTGGTCGACCGGTGCGCGGCGGCTGTTCGGCCCTTCGCGGGAGGAGGCGGTCGGCCGGGCCGCGACCGATTTACTCCCCGTCTCCGGGGCACTGGCGGAGGACGACGGCTACGGCTCCGCCGACCGGGACGGGTCCGACGGGCTCGACGGGCTCGACGACCCGGAGGAACCCGGCGACCCCGGCGAACCCACGGACGCGGACTTCGCCGGACCCGGCCTCCGCGCCTCGCTGACCGGCCGCGCCTCCTACCCGTCCGCCGGGCGGGCCCGGCTCTCCGAACCCGGCCGGGACCGGGTGGACGTGCTCTGGTGGGCCTATCCCATGGTCGGCCCCGGCCCCGAGCGGCTGATCGTCCTGGCCGCCGACGCCGACCAGTTCGCCGCCCCCGGCCCGGGCGCGGAGGACCGTACCGCCGCCGACGGCATCGAGCGCATCAGCCCCGCCTTCGCCCTCCACACCGACTTCCCCGGCGCCGACGACCTCGCCCGCGGACTGCCCGCGATCCTCCCCAGCATGAGCGTCACCGAGGCGACCCGGATCGTTTCCCAGATCCTCGAACTGGGCTATCCGGTACTGGAGTTCAGCCATCACGACCGGGTTCCGGTCACCGCCGACTGGGGTGTGCCGCGGCGCGCCGAGCGGCGGGCGCGGCGCCGGGCCGCCGAGGCCGCGGCCGCCGCCGGGCACACCCTGGACGAGCAGGCCAGGGCGGTGCTCGCCGAGGACCTCGAATACGCCGCCGTACGGGAACGGCTGGAGTTCCTCAACGAGGTCAGCGGACGGATCGGCTCCTCACTGGACCTGGCCCGCACCATCCACGAGGTCAGCGCCACCGTGGTGCCCCGCTTCACCGATGTCGCGGGCACCTATCTGCGCGAGCAGGTCGTCGCGGGCGAGGGCTTCCCCGACGGGCCGCCGGACACCACCACGATGTGGCACCGGGTCGCCGTCGAGCACGTCGACGAACCCGGCCGCTGGGACGACGTGGTCCCGGTCGGGGAGTCCATGCCGTTCCCCGAACACACCCCGTTCTTCCAGTGCATGACCACCGGCGACCCGGTGCTGGTACCGCGGATCAGCGAGCAGATGGGCACCGCCATCGCGTCCCAGTTCGAGAAACGGGACATCCGGCCGCTGATCAACGGCCGGTCCATGCTGGTGGTGCCGCTCAAGGCCCGCAATGTGGTGCTCGGCTTCATGATCCTGTTGCGCCATCCGGAGCGGGCCGAGTTCAACGATATGGACCGGGTCACCGGCGCGGAGCTGGCCGCCCGGGCCGGGCTCGTCCTCGACAACGCCCGGATGTACACGTACCAGGAGAACGTCGCCGAGACCCTCCAGGACTCGATGCTGCCGCAGGTGCCCGCGCGGATGGCGGGCTGCGACACCGCCACCCGCTATCTGCCCGGCACCCTCCTCGGCCGGGTCGGCGGCGACTGGTTCGACTCGGTCAAGCTCCCCGGCTCCCGGGTGGCCCTGGTCGTCGGCGACGTGATGGGACACGGGCTGAACTCGGCCGCCATGATGGGCCAGCTGCGCACCGCCGTACAGACCATGGCCGCCCTCGACCTGCCGCCCGGACAACTGCTGCGGAACCTCGACGACCTCGCCCAACGCCTCGGCGAGAACTACCTCGCCACCTGCCTCTACGCGGTCTACGACCCGATCCGGCACGAGCTGGTCATCGCCAACGCCGGACATGTGCCGCCGGTGCTGGTGCGGGCCGCCGACGGCCGCAGCGAACTGCTCGAACTGCCGACCGGCGCGCCCATCGGCGTCGGCGGGGTGCCGTTCGAGAGCCGGCGGATCCGGGTGGCGCCCGGGGACCGGCTGGTGATGTGCACCGACGGGCTGGTCGAAATGCGCGGCGAGGACATCGGCGTGGGGCTCGCCACGCTCTGCGAGTCCGCCGCCCATCCGGCGGCCTCGATGGACGACGCCTGCGACACCATCATCCGGGCCCTGAACACCCGTGGCGGCCGCAAGGACGACGTCGCCCTGCTGATGGCCCGGCTCAACGGCATCCCCGCCGAGTCCGTCGCCGTCTGGGAGCTGTCGCTGGAGCCCCGGGAGGCCGCCCGAGCCCGCCGTCTGGTCCGCGGCCAGTTGCGCCACTGGGGCCTCGACGCCATCGGCGCCACGGTCGAACTGCTGGTCGGCGAAATCGTGGCGAACGCCGTGCGGCACGCGTCCGGGCGCCGCGCCGAACTGCGGCTGGTCCGCGCCGAGACCCTGCTCTGCGAACTCGCCGACGAGGACCACACCCTGCCGGCCCTGCGCGACGCGGGACCCGGGGACGAGTCCGGCCGGGGACTGCGGGTGGTCAGCTCGCTCGCCCGGGCGTGGGGCACCAGCCGTACCCGGGACGGCAAGACCGTCTGGTTCGAGACCGGCCTCCGGTAAATCCTCCAACTCTCCGCACCGCGCTCCGGCGAAATCGTACGAAAATACTGTCTTCGTACTTGCCGGTTCAATCAGAGCGCGATACACCGATCTTGGCACCGTCCGCGGTGCCGTGTCCTGATGCCGTGTCCTGCTGCCGTACGCCGGCGCCGCCGGCGCGAGCCGACTGTCCGACCACCGGTCGACCCGGGGGATGGGGGAGCTGTCCATGAGCGTGACGAGCCGGTACAGGGACGCCTGGGAGGGCTTCTGGCGCGAGGTGCCCGGCGAGGAACCCGGTGAGGTCTTCTGGGACGCCGACCCCACCCTCACCGCGGGACTCCACCTGGCGCTGTACGAACCCCTGATCGACGCCCCCGGGCTCCCCCTCGTCGACCTCGGCTGCGGCAACGGCACCCAGACCTTCTATCTCGCCGACCGCTTTCCCGCGGTCCTCGGCGTCGACCTGTCGGCCGCCGCCATAGCGCTCGCGGACCGCGGACCGGCCGACCGCGGACCGGCCGACCGCGGACCGGCCGACCGCGGACCGGCCGACCGCGGCGCCGCGGCCCCGGACGCCCCCACGGCCGGAAACATACGGTTCCGGGTGCTCGACGCCACCGACGGGGACGCCGTCGCCGCCCTCCGGGAGGAGACCGGTGACTGCAACGTCTATATGCGCGGGGTGCTCCACCAGACCGACCCGAAGGACCGCCAGGCGCTCGCCGACGGCATCGCGGTACTCCTCGGCGACCGCGGCCGGGCCTTCGTCGTGGAACTCGCCGAGGCCGCGGGCCGCAAGCTGGCCCTGCTCGCCCAGTTCCCCGACGGCCCGCCGCCCAAGCTCCGCCCCGTCTTCCGGCACGGCATCGTCCCCGGCGCCGTCGCCGACTCCGATGTGGCCGACTTCTTCCACCGCGCCGGACTCGCCGTCCTGGCCGCGGGTGAGCTGCCGCTGACGACCACCGAGTACGAGCCGGACGGCTCCCGTATCGAACTGCCCTCGAAATGGCTGGTCGTCGGCCGCGAACGATGACCGGGCCCGCCCGCCGGGAGCAGGACGGCGGGCCGGGGCGCGCCGCACGGGCCGACCCTGTGGGGGGTTGACCCCGTGCGGTTAGATTGAGCCATGAAGATCCTCATCAGCGCCGATATGGAAGGCGCCACCGGAGTGACCTGGCCGGCGGACGTACTGCCCGGCACTCCCCAGTGGGAGCGGTGCCGGTCGATGTTCACCTCGGACGTGAACGCCGCGGCGCTCGGCTTCTTCGACGGCGGCGCCGACGAGGTCCTCGTGAACGAGGCGCACTGGACCCAGCGGAACCTGCTCCTGGAGCAGCTCGACGAGCGGGTGCAGATGCTCACCGGCCGTCACAAGGCGCTGGCCATGGTGGAGGGCGTCCAGCACGGCGACGTCGACGGCATCGCCTTCATCGGCTACCACACGGGCGCGGGCGCCGAAGGCGTCCTCGCCCACACCTATCTCGCCAACTCCATCACCGGGGTCTGGCTCAACGGCGACCGGGCGAGCGAGGGCTGGCTGAACGCCCATGTCGTCGCCGAGTACGGCGTACCCGTCGTCCTGGTCACCGGCGACGATCTGACCTGCGTGGACGCCGGTGGATACGCGCCCGAGGCCCGCAAGGTGGCCGTGAAGGACCATGTCTCCCGGTATGCGGCGGTCTGCCGTACCCCGGCCCGTACCGCCGCCGATATCCGGTCCGCCGCCAAGGAGGCCACGGCGCTCGCGGTCCGCCGCGACCCGGTCGCCGCCGGGCCCTTCACGGTGGAGCTGGAGTTCGACGCCGAGCATCTCGCGGGCTCGTCCACCGTGGTGCCCGGAGTGGAGCCGTCCGGGCCGCGCGGCGCCCGCCGGGTCGCGTACACCAGCCCCACGATGTACGAGGCGATCCGCACGTTCAAGGCGGTCACGACCGTGGTGTCGGCCGCGACGGAGGAGCAGTATGGCTGAGCAGCGTTCCACCCTGACCGCCCCGGCACCGGACCCCGGCGGGCCCTCCCCGGTGGACGAGGTCGCCTACGGCGAGGTCGTGGACTTCACCTCCGACCTCATCCGGATCGACACCACCAACCGGGGCGGCGGCGACTGCCGGGAGCGCCCCGCCGCCGAGTACGCGGCCGAGCGGCTCGCCGCCGCCGGGCTCGAACCGGTCCTGCTGGAGCGGGTCCCGGGCCGTACCAATGTCGTCGCCCGGATCCCGGGCAGCGACCCGTCCGCCGACGCCCTGCTGGTCCACGGCCATCTCGACGTGGTTCCCGCGGAGGCCGCCGACTGGAGTGTGCACCCCTTCTCCGGGGAGGTCCGCGACGGTGTCGTCTGGGGCCGGGGCGCGGTCGACATGAAGAACATGGACGCCATGATCCTGGCCGTCGTCCGGTCCTGGGCCCGCGCCGGGATCACCCCCCGCCGGGACATCGTTGTCGCCTTCACCGCCGACGAGGAGGCCAGCGCCGTCGACGGCGCCGGGTTCCTCGCCGACCGGCACCCGGGACTCTTCGAGGGCTGTACCGAGGGCATCAGCGAGTCCGGCGCCTTCAGCTTCCACGCCGACCACGGCATGACGATCTACCCGGTCGGCGCCGGGGAACGCGGTACCGCCTGGCTGAAGCTCACCGCCCACGGCCGCGCCGGGCACGGTTCCAAGGTCAACCGCTCCAACGCGGTCAGCAGGCTCGCGGCCGCCGTCGCCCGGATCGGCGAGTACGAGTGGCCGGTACGGCTCACCCCGACCGTCCGCGCCGCTCTCGCCGAACTCGCCGCGCTGTACGGCATCGAGGCCGATCCGTACGCCGAGGGCTTCGACCCCGACGCGCTCGTGGCCGGACTGGGGCGGGCCGCGGCACTCGTCGAGCCGACCATCCGCAACAGCGCCAATCCCACGATGCTGGACGCCGGATACAAGATCAACGTCATCCCCGGGCATGCCACCGCCTATATCGACGGCCGGATGCTGCCGGGCGGCGAGGAGGAGTTCCGCACCACCCTGGACCGGCTCACCGGCCCCGATGTGGAGTGGGAGTTCCAGCACCGGGAGGTACCGCTCCAGGCGCCCGTCGCCTCGCCGACCTTCGCCAGGCTGAAGGCCGCGGTCGAGCGCTTCGACCCCGAGGGGCATGTCGTCCCGTACTGCATGGCGGGCGGCACCGACGCCAAGCAGTTCTCCCGGCTCGGCATCACCGGCTACGGCTTCTCCCCGCTGAAGCTGCCCGAGGGCTTCGACTACGCGGCCCTCTTCCACGGCGTCGACGAACGGGTCCCGGTCGAGGCCCTCCACTTCGGCGTCGACGTCCTCGACCACTATCTGCGGACGGCCTAGGCAGGTCAGGCCCGCCCGGTGCCCGGCGCCCGGGTCCGGCACCCGGTACCCCGCGCCGGACGGGCCCGGAACCGGTCGGCAACCACGAAGGGAAGAACAGCCATGTCGTCGACGACGACCGTCACCACGGCCCCCTACGGCACCTGGCCCTCACCGGTCGGCGCCGCCCTCGCCGCCTCGCACGACGGCCGGCCCGAGTTCCTCGGCGCCGTCGGCGAGGACATCTGGTGGACCGCGCCCCGGCCCGCCGAGGGCGGCCGCCGGACCCTGGTCCGCCGCCGCCCGGACGGCGGCGAGGAGTCCGTGCTCCCGCCCCCGTGGAACGTACGCAGCGCACTGACCGAGTACGGCGGCCGCCCCTGGGCCGGGGCGCAGGGCCCGGCCGGCCGGCCGTTCGTCGTCTTCGTCAACTTCCCCGACCAGCGGCTGTACGGCTGGGAGCCCGACGAGCCCGGCGCCGTACCGCGCCCCCTGACCCCGGTCTCCGGTACCGGCGGCGGGCTGCGCTGGGCCGACCCGGTGATCCTGGCGGACCGGGGCGAGGTGTGGTGCGTCCTGGAGGAGTTCACCGGGCCCGCGCCCACCGACGTCCGGCGTACCGTCGCCGCCGTCCCCCTCGACGGCTCGGCCGCGGACGACCGGACGGCCGTCCGCGAACTCACCGGCGACCGGAACCGCTTCACCACCGGCCCCCGCCTCTCGCCCGACGGCCGCCAGGTCGCCTGGCTGGTCTGGGACCACCCCCGGATGCCGTGGGACGGCACCGAACTGCTGACCGGAGCCATCACCGGCGACGGCCGTATCGAGGGGGTCCGGGTCGTCGCCGGAGGCCCCGAGGAGTCCGTCTGCCAGGCCGAATGGGCCCCGGACGGCACCCTGCTGTACGTGTCCGAGGCGGCCGGCTGGTGGGAGCCGTACGCCCTGCGGCCCGGCGGGGAGGGCCCGCGGGCGCTCTGTCCCGGGCGCGGCGAGGAGTTCGGCGGCGCTCTGTGGAAGCCCGGTATGCGCTGGCTGGCGCCCTTGGACGACGGGCTGATCGCCGTGGTCCACGGCAGGGGCACCGCGGTCCTCGGCATCCTCGACCCGGCCACGGGCGAGGTCGTCGACGCGGCGGGCCCGTGGACCGAATGGGCCCCCGATCTCGTGGTGAGCGGCGAGCGGGTCACGGGGATCGCCGCGGGACCGGACCGCGGCTACGAGATCGTCGAACTGGACACCCGTACCGGCCACACCCGGGTCGCCGGAGCGGCGCACCACGACCCGGTCGACCCCGCGTACTACCCGCGTTCCGAGGTCCGTACCTTCACCGGGCCCGACGGGCGGGAGATCCACGCCATCGTCCATCCGCCGCACCACCCCGGATACACCGGGCCCGACGGCGAGCGCCCGCCGTACGTGGTGCGCGCCCACGGCGGCCCCACCGGCCGCTACTACCTCGCCTTCGATCTGGAGACCGCCTACTTCACCTCCCGCGGCATCGGTGTCGCCGAGGTCAACTACGGCGGCTCCACCGGCTACGGGCGCGACTACCGCAACCGGCTCCGCGGCGCGTGGGGCGAGGTGGACGTCGCCGACTGCGCGGCCGTCGCCCGGGCCCTGGCCGACGAGGGAGCGGCCGACCCCGGGCGGATCGCCATCAGCGGCGGCAGCGCGGGCGGCTGGACCGCGGCCGCCTCGCTGACCAGGCCCGAGGAGTTCCCGTACGCCTGCGGCACCGTCATCTACCCCGTACTGGACCCGCTGAGCTGGGCCGACGGCGGTACCCACGATCTGGAATCGCGCTATACGGAGTCCCTGATCGGACCGGTCGACGAGGTGCCCGCCCGGTATCGCGAGCGGTCGCCGCTGCACCGCGCCGACCGGATCACCGTGCCCTTCCTGCTCCTCCAGGGGCTGGACGACATGATCTGCCCGCCGGCGCAGTGCGAGGCCCTGCTGGAGCGGATCGCCGGGCGCGGCGTACCGCACGCCTATCTCGCCTTCGAGGGCGAGGGGCACGGCTTCCGCCGCGCCGAGACCATGATCCGCGCGCTGGAGGCGGAGCTGTCCCTGTACGCCCGGACCTTCGGCTTCGAACGGCCCGACGTCCCCCCGCTGGAGCTGATCCCATGAGCAGGCTCAACCCCCTGGCCCAGGCCGGTACCCCGGGCGTCCGGCCGCTGACCCGGGCGCGGCGGCTGCGCCCCGGCGACCGGGTCGCGATCGTCGCCCCCTGCGGACCGGTTCCCGGCGAACGGCTCGACGAGGGCCTCGCGGTGGTACGGGGCTGGGGCCTGGAGCCGGTGGTGATGCCGCACGCGCGCGGCAGCCACCGCGAGTTCGGCTATCTGTCCGGGACCGACGAGGAGCGGGCCGCCGACCTCACCCGCGCCTGGTGCGACCCCTCGTACGCCGCGGTCTTCTGCGCCCGCGGCGGCTACGGCGCCCAGCGCATGGCCGACCTGGTGGACTGGGCCGCGATCCGGGCCGCCGGGCCCAAGGTGTTCGTCGGCTACAGCGATGTCACCGCGCTCCACGAGGCCCTCGCCGTCCGGGCCGGATTCGCCACGCTCCACGGGCCGATGCCCGGCGCGATGACGTTCCTGAAGGACGAGACGACCCGGGAATCCCTGCGGGCCACGCTCTTCGAGCCCGAGTCCCGGCTCACCATCGCCCTGCCCACGGCCCGCGCGCTCGTTCCGGGCCGGGCCCGGGGCGTCACCCTCGGCGGCTGCGCCAGTCTGCTCGCCGCGGACCTCGGCACCCGCCACGCCCGGCCGGGCTCGGCGGGCGGGCTGCTGCTCCTGGAGGACGTGGAGGAGCAGGACTACCGGCTCGACCGGATCCTCACCCAGCTGATCCGCGGCGGCTGGCTGGACGGTGTCGCGGGCATCGCCCTGGGCTCCTGGGCGGAGTGCGGCCCCTACGAAGCGCTGCGCGAACTGTTCCGGGACCGGCTGGGGCAGCTGGGCGTCCCCGTCGTCGAGGAACTCGGTTTCGGCCACGGCCCGACGAACCTCACGGTCCCGCTCGGCGTCCCCGCGGTCCTCGACGCGGACGCCGAGGCGGCCACCCTGACCCTGGAGGAACCGGCCCTGCTGTGACCGCACGGGCGGAGTGGGGGACGGGCCCGGAGAACGGACCGGGCCCCGGGCGGGTGCGTCCGGCCGGTCCGGCGCGAGCCCGACCGGCCCGGGGGCGCGCCCGGGACCGTGATCCGGCCGCCGGAGGCGTGGACCCGGTTCGGGGCCGAACACGCGCCCCGGGCCCGGGGCAGCCTCCTCCGCGACCCCGGCGGAGCCGTCAGCGCAGGGCCGCGTAGCCCGGGCGGATGACCTCGTCGATCAGCTTGCGGCGCTCCGGCAGCGGCAGGAACGCCGCCTCCGCCGCGGCGACCGTGAACTCCTCGAAGACGTCGGGGCCGTAGCCGAACGCCGTCACCATATGAGCGAACTCCTCACTCATCGACGTACCGGAGACCAGCCGGTTGTCGGTGTTGAGGGTGACCCGGAAACCGGCCCGGCGCAGCAGGTCGATCGGGTGGCTCGCATAGTCCTTCGCCGCGCCGGTCTGCAGATTGGAGGTCGGGCAGACCTCCAGGGCGATCCGGTTGTCCCGGACGTACGCGGCCAGCGGGCCGAGGACCGCCGTGCCGTCGTCGTGGACGGTGATGTCGTCGGTGATCCGCACCCCGTGGCCGATCCGCTCCGCGCCGCAGACCTGGACCGCCTCGTGGACCGACTCCGCGCCCACGGCCTCGCCCGCGTGGATCGTGTAGTGGCAGTTGTGCTGCCGCAGATGGCGGAAGGCCGGGAGGTGGCGGGCGGGCGGATTGCCTATCTCGCCGCCCGCGATGTCGAAGCCCGCCACGCCGCCGTCGCGGTGGGCGACGGTCAGCTCGGCGATCTCCAGCGAGCGGTCGGTGTGGCGCATGCCGGTGAGCAGGGCCCGGACCGTGATCCGGCCGCCGGCGCGGCGCTCGCCCTCGCGGAAGCCCGCGTTCACCGCCGTCACGACCTCGTCCAGGCTCAGCCCGGCCTCCTGGTGCTGCTCGGGCGCGTAGCGGACCTCCGCGTACACGACACCGTCCGCCGCCAGGTCCTCGGCGCACTCGGCGGCGACCCGCTCCAGCGAAGCCCGGGTCTGCATCACCGCGCAGGTGTGGGCGAAGGTCTCCAGGTACCGCTCCAGCGAGCCGGAGTCCGCGGCGTCGCGGAACCAGACCGCGAGCTGCGCGGGGTCCTCGGACGGCAGATCCCGGTAACCGCACTCCCGGGCCAGTTCGATGATCGTGGCGGGGCGCAGACCGCCGTCGAGGTGGTCGTGGAGGACCACCTTGGGTGCGCGGAGGATGTCAGACAAGTGCATGCGGTGGGAGTGTACGGCACACCGGCCCGGGGGGTCTCCCGGGAGCCGTGCCGACCCCGGGCCGTGGGCCGCCCCGTGGGCCGCCCACGGCCTGCGGGGCTCAGTTCGACTGGAGAACCGGCAGTGCGGGCGAGCCCGTCGGCAGCATGTGCTTGGCGGCCAGTACGGGCACCTCCCCGGCCCTGACGACCTGGGTCACCAGCACCGCCGGAGTGTCCGCCGGCCGTCCCAGCTCCTCGCCCCGGCGCTGCCCGAGCAGGGTCGCGGTCACCCCGCTGTGCGCCGTCAGAGCCACCTCCCGGGAGGCGGCCGTGAGCACGGCCAGCATCGAGCCCTCCGGGGCCGCCGGGTCCCGCAGCGCCCGGGCGAACTCCGGGTGGGCCGACTCCAGCACCGTGTCGGGGGCCGCCCACTCCTGACTCAGGGCCGCCGCGACCCCCTCCGCCACCAGCACCGATTCCCAGAAACGCAGCTCGTTGCCGGCCTGGGCGTGCAGATGCTGGGTGGTGAAGTCGGTCGGTTCCTCCTCGGCCCGGGCGACCGGCCGGACCCGCAGCGGGGTGCCGGGGGAGAGCAGTTGCTCCAGCGGCTGGAGCTGCTCGTAGCCGCGCCGCGGCGGGGCGTCGTTGACGGTACGGCCCACCCCGCGCCGTACCGAGAGCAGCCCGTCCTCCTGGAGCAGCAGCAGTGCCTCGCGCAGCGCGGGGCGGCTGACCCCGAGTTCGGCCGCCAGTCTGGGTTCGGACGGGAGGGTGGATCCCGGCGGCCAGACGCCCCGGTGGATCGCGTCGGCGATCCGCTCGTACAGGACGACGACGGGTCGGCGCTGCCGTCGGCTGGTCGTCACGCGGCTCCTCCTCGGTAGGGCTCTGCGGTCTCACGTCTTACGGGCCCCAGCTTGTCAGACAGCCCGGGTCCGGTCTGCTCGGCGGGCGCCCGGCGTGTCACCCGTACGGCCCTGTCCGCCAGGGCCCCCGGCGCGGACGGGTCCCATCCTGGGGCCATGAGCCCCAAGGACGCACCGCGGGTGCGCAGCAGAGGCAAGGGCGGCCGCCGGATCGCCGACTGGTTCACCCCCGCGCGGACCACCGTCGTGATCCTGGTGGCCCTGGCGATCGTCTTCATGGCGGAGAACACCGAGCAGGTGCGGATCCGGCTGATCATCCCTCTGGTCACCATGCCGCTGTATCTGGCGCTGCTGCTGATGTTCCTGATCGGGGCGTTGTGCGGCGGGCTGTTCTTCCGCCGCGGCAAGCAGCCCCGCTGACGCCGTACGCCCGGCGCGGGGCCCGGCGGTCGCCCCGCCCGGCCGCCGCGCCGCTCGGCGTTGCCCGGCCCGGCCGCCGCGCCGGGACCGCGCACCCGACCGCGCCGGTGCCCGCACGGGCAGCCCCGGTAGCCCCGCGCCGGGAGGGGAGCCGAGGCATTCTGTCGAGGGCCCCGCGCCCCGGCCTCGCGCCCCTACCCCGCGCCGCGGTCCTGTGCCGAGGGCCCCGCGGCGGGAGCGCCTCCCGGGAGTCCCGCGCCGTGACCGAGCACCGGCGGCCGGGCACCAGGAGACGGCGCCGGTGAACCCCTCCGGGCCGGCACCCCCGCCCCGGAACGAATGCGCGGTGCCGGACCTCCGCGGGTACCCGGCCGGCCGTCGGCCCCGGCCGTCCGGACCCCGGCTGCCCAGCGGGAACGCGGTTGCGCACCGCCCGCCCCCGGCGCACGCTGGCCCGATGCCCTACCTCGTCTCCGGCCCCCGGGTCGCGCTCCGCCCCTTCACCCCCGCCGACGGCGACGAGTTCACGGCAGCCGCCCGTGCCTCCGCGGCCCTGCACCGGCCGTGGCTCTTCCCGCCGGGCACCGCGGCGGAGTACGCGCGCTACACCGCCCGGTTCGGCGAGGAGTCCGGCCGGGCCGGCTTCCTGGTCTGCGGCCTTGCCGACGGCGGCCGGATCGCCGGGTTCATCACGGTCAACAACATCGTCGGGGGCGCGTTCCGCAGCGGCGCCCTCGGATACGGTGCCTTCGCCCATGCGGCGGGGCGGGGGCTGATGGGCGAAGCCCTCGGCTTGGTCCTCGGGTACGCCTTCGGCCCCGCGATGGACCTGCACCGGCTGGAGGCCAACGTCCAGCCGGGCAACGCCGCCTCCCTCGCCCTGGTCGAGCGGGCCGGCTTCCGGCGGGAGGGCTACTCGCCCCGCTTCCTCTTCATCGACGGCGACTGGCGCGACCACGAACGCTGGGCGATCACGGCGGAGGAGCTTCCCGCCGGGGGATGACCGCCCGGGCATCATGCCGTCCAGGGCGACGGCCCGGACACGCCCGCCCGAGGCCGACCACCCGGGCATCGCGCGCTCGGGGAAGACCGCCCGGGCATTGCGCGCTTGGGAACGACTGCCCGGGGAAAGGCCGCCCGGGCACTGTGCGGCCGAGGCCGCGCGGCCCGGGGAAGACGGCCCCGGGGACGACCGCCCGGGAACGACGGGCCGGGCACATGATCGCCCGGGGACGACCGGCCGGGCATCGCGCGCTCGCGCTTCGCGCGGCCCGGGGGTGACGGTCCGGAGGTGACCGCCCGGGGATGATCACCCGGGCATCGCGCGGCCGGTATCGCACAGCCCCGGCCCGGTCCGGCCCTGGAGTACCCGGGGCCGGAGGCCGCGCGACCCGGAGGCCGCGCGACCCGGAGGCCGCGCGACCCGGAGGCACCCCGGCCCCCGGCCGGCAGCGCCCGGCCCCCGTACAAGTCGATTGAGCGGTCCGGCCGTCCGGGCCAGGATGGCCGTATGCGCGAGACCGTACTCATCGACGCCCCATCCAACCTGGGACTGCGTCCGCCCGCCCCCGGCACCGTGCCCGGCTGCCACAAGCTCGCCGGGGCGTTGCGGGACCGGGGGATCCTCGACCGGATCGGCGCCCGCGAGGGCGGTGTCGTCGTACCGCCGCGCTACGACTTCGGCGACTGGCGCCCCGGGGACGGGGTGTTCAACGCCGCCGCCCTCGCCGCCTACACGCCCCGGCTCGCGGACCGGATCGAAGGCCAGCTGCGGGCCGGACGGTTCCCGCTCGTCCTCGGCGGCGACTGCTCGGTCCAGTTGGGCGCGTCGCTGGCGATGCGCAGGACCGGACGGTACGGGCTGGTCGCCCTGGACGCCTCGGCCGACTTCCGGCACCTCGGGAACTCGCCCGCCGGGAGCATCGGCGCCGCCGCCGGCGAGGAGGTCGCCATCGGCACCGGCCGCGGTCAGGACGCGCTGAGCGACCTGGAAGGACTCAAGCCCTATCTGCGCGACGAGGACATCCGGTACATCGGCATCCGGGACGGTGACGAGGACCTCGCCGAACTCGCCGCGCTGAAGATCCCGGTGCTGACCGTCGGCGAACTGCGCCGCCTCGGTGCCGCCGACGCCGCGGCCGCCGTGGCGCTGAGCCTCGGGGAGGCGGTGGCCGGATTCTGGCTGCATCTGGACGCCGATGTGCTCGACCCGGCCGTGATGCCCGCCGTCGACAGCCCCGACCCGGACGGGCTGCTCCCCGGCGAACTGGCGCAGGTGCTGGCGGCCCTGCTCGCCTCGCCGCGCTGTGTCGGCATGAACGTGACGATCTACGACCCCGACCTCGACCCCGAAGGCGGTGCGGGCGACCTCCTCACCGACCTGGTCGTCGATGCCTTCGCCGCCGCCCGCGGCAACGCGTAGGCGGCAGACGGCCCGGTGCGCGGGCCGGAGCCCCGCCCGCCGGTTTTGCCGAAGAGTGACACACCGGAGCCCTGGTCCGGGCGCCCCCGACGCTGTTCCATGGTCGTCGGGACCCGGGCGCAGGCCGGGTGATCCCCCAGCACGCGGGAACGGCCCGGAAGACCGGGATGAAGCGGACGAAACGAGGATGCCTTGGTCACGACCGTGCGGCGCACCGTACTCACCCTGCCCGCGGCCCCCGTAGGGCCCGCGAACCCGCTGCCCCCGCTGCGGCCGCTGGACGGGGTGCACACGGTCGACGAGCGCACCCGCCGCGAACTGCCGCGGGACATGGCGCGGCAGATCGGGTACGGCGCGCTGCGGACCGTGCTGCCGGTCCGGATGCTGGACGGTTACGGACGCGACCGCACGCCGGCCGGTCTCGACGCCGTCGTCATCGAGAACGACCGGCTCCGGGTGACCGTCCTGCCCGGTTTCGGCGGCCGGATCCACTCCCTGCACCACAAGCCGTCCGGCCGGGAACTCCTCTACCGCAACCCCGTGTTCCAGCCCGCAGCCTTCGCCCTCAACGGCGCCTGGTTCTCCGGCGGCATCGAGTGGAACTTCGGTGCCACCGGTCACAGCACCCTGTCCTGCGCACCCGTCCACGCGGCGGTGGTGCCCGCGCCGGACGGCGGCGAGATGGTCCGCCTGTGGGAGTGGGAACGGCTGCGCGACCTGCCGTTCCAGGTCGATCTCTGGCTGCCCGCCGGATCCGACTTCCTCCGGGTCGGCGTCCGGATCCGCAACCCCCACGAGCGGGCCGTGCCCGTCTACTGGTGGTCCAACACCGCCGTCGAGGAGCACCCCAGGACCAGGGTCCTCGCCCCCGCCGACGAAGCCTGGCACTACGGCTACGAACGCTCGCTGCGCCGGATCCCGGTCCCCGACTACCGCGAGACGGACCGTACGTACCCGCTGCGCAGCGAGTACCCCGCGGACCACTTCTACGAGGTCCCGGCACCCGCCCGGAAGTGGATCACCTCGCTCGACGAGCACGGCCGGGGGCTCGTCCAGACCTCCACGGACGTGCTGCGCGGGCGCAAGCTGTTCGTCTGGGGCGCGGGCCGCGGCGGCCGCCGCTGGCAGCGCTGGCTCACCGAGCCCGGTACGGCCGGCTACGCCGAGATCCAGGCCGGACTCGCCCGGACCCAGCTGGAACACGTCAAACTGGAGGCGGGCGCCGAGCTGAGCTGGCTGGAGGCGTACGGCCCGCTGGCCGCCGAAGCGGGGACCGTGCACGGCGACAACTGGGCCGCGGCGCTCGCCGAGGTCGAACGGAAGCTGGAGCGGGCCCTGCCGCGGGCGACGGTCGACACCGCGTACGAGGAGTGGCTGACGGCCGCCGACACCGAACCGGTCCGGCCGCTGGCCACCGGCTCCGGCTGGGGCGCGCTGGAAGTGCTGCGCAGCGGGGTGAAGCTGCCCGGGACACCCTTCGCCGAATCGACCCTGGGGGACGAGCAGGCGCCCTGGCGCGAACTCCTCACCACCGGCGCGCTGCCCCGCCCCCGCCGGGTTGTCCCGCCGGGTCCCTCCCTCACTTCCGCGGCCTGGCGGGACATGCTGGAGACCGCGCCCGCCGATCCGCTGACGGAGTACCACCTCGGGGTCGCCCAGTGGCAGGCGGACGACCGGGCACAGGCGGTCCGGAGCTGGGAGCGCGGTCTCGCCCTGGCCCCGTCGCGCTGGCCGCTGCTGCGCTGTCTGGCCGTCGCCGACCAGGAGGGCGGGCATCCGGAGCGGGCGGCCGAACGCTGGCTGGAGGCCTTCACCGACCTCTGCCAGGAGCGCCGTGACGACGGTGAGGGCTGGACGGCGGCGACCGCCGCGCTGGGCCGGGAGGCCGTGGAGGCACTGCTCGCCGTGGGGCGGACCGGGGACGCCCGCGCGGTGTGGGCGGGGCTGCTGCCGTCGGTCCAGCGCCGTGGCCGCTTCCGGCTGCTCCACGCCCGGCTGCTGCTCGCCGAGGGGCGCCGGGAGGAGGCCCTGGCCGTCTTCGGCGAGGGCTTCGAGGTGGCGGACCTGCGGGAGGGGTCCGAGGTGCTGGACGAGGTGTGGGCCGAACTGAGCGATGAGCCGCTGCCGGAGGCGTACGAGTACCGGATGCGGCCGGGCGGCACGGTCCGGTAGCGGCGGCCCCGGGGGACCGGGCCCGGGGCGCGGGACGGGCGGGCCCGACGGCCGGGGCGGTCGTGCCCGGCGGCCACGCCCGGCCGCGGTGGTGCGCGCACCCGGAGTGCGTCCGCCGCGCCGGGGCCCGTCCGTACGTCCCGGGTCCCGCGCCCGCACGCCCCGCCGTCAGCCCGTCAGCCCGTCGGCGGAGTCTTCCGGTCCGCGTACTCGAAGACCGATCCGTCCGGGTGGACGGCCAGCAGGTTCCGCCCGACCGGGGTGGCCAGCGGCCCGGCGACGACCTTCGCCCCCACCTCGGAGAGGGTGGCGTACGTCAGGTCCAGATCGTCCACGGCGATGGTCGCCGTCACCTTCCGCAGCACCTCCAGCTCCTGCTCCGGGCCGCTCATCAGCAGGAAGCAGCCGACCGCGGCCGCCGACACCCCGCCGCGGTCGAAGCGCTGCGGGGTGGCTCCCGTCAGCTTCGCGTAGAACGCGACGGCGGTATCGAGGTCGTCGACGCAGATGCGGAGGGTGGTTCCCAGAATTTCCATACCGGGGAGGGTAGTTCGCGTCCGGCGGCGGCGGAAACGGTGCGGGCGGCCCCGGCCCCGCACCCGGGTCGCGCCCCCGCCCTCCGGTGCCGCCCGCCGCCGGAGGGCGAGGCGGGCACGGCCCGCAGCCCGCATCCTGTTCGCCGTTCGCCGTTCGCCGCTCGGCGTGCGCCGTGCCCGGCGCCCCGGGTCAGACGCGGCAGAGCAGTTCGCCGTGGGGCACGGTGAACCACCCGTCCTCGTGGGCGCCCCACTCGCGCCATCCCCGGCCGATCTCCGCGAGCCCCTCATGCGTCGTATGGCCGCCGTCGACCGCGATCCCGGCGTACGAGGAGGAGGTCGTGCGATCCGCCCACAGCGCGCTCCACCAGGCCCGCTCCTCGGGAGTGGCGAAACACCAGACGCCCGCGCCGGGTCTGATGTCGGTGAAGCCCGCCTCGCGGGCCCAGGACAGCAGCCGCCGGCCCGCGTCGGGTTCGCCCCCGTTGGCGCGGGCGACCGTGCGGTACAGCAGCAGCCATTCGTCGAGTACGGGTACGGCCGGGAACCAGGTGAACGCGCCGTAGTCGCTGTCCCGGACGGCGACCAGACCGCCGGGACGGCAGACCCGCCGCATCTCGCGCAGCGCGCCCACCGGGTCGCCGACGTGCTGGAGCACCTGATGGGCATGGACGACGTCGAACGAATCGTCCTCGTACCGCAGGGCGTTGACATCGGCGACGGCGAACTCCGTATTGGCCAGGTTCCGTTCCGCGGCGTGTTCGCGGGCCCGGTCGACAATCTCCGGAGCCAGGTCGACACCGGTAACCCGGCCCCCGGGGACCAGGGCGGCCAGATCCGCGGTGATGGTGCCGGGGCCGCAGCCGATGTCCAGGATCCGCATGGCGGGCCGGAGTTCGTCCAGCAGATAGGCGGCGGAGTTGGCGGCGGTACGCCAGGTGTGGGAGCGCAGGACGGACTCGTGGTGGCCATGGGTGTAGACGGCGGTTTCGCGCACGGGGAACCTCCCGGGAGAGCTGCTGTCGGTCCCTCAAGCGTAGAGTCGCGTTTCGAATGTCGGGATACCCGTCTTGAAATATGGACGGCCTCGGGGTGTCGAAGGGTGCCGCCGGGCGCATCCGCCGACCGGTGCCGCGGCCGGCCCCGGCGGGGGCTCGTACCTCCGAAATCCGGGAAGGGCGAGGCCGCTTCGTTCGGATCTTGCCAGGCGTGTCACACTTCCCGAGTGGAGATGCAAGCCGAGGAGGCAGCGCGGCGTTGGCTGGCTGATCAGGGCGTCCGCCAGGTGGGCGACGGGTGGGTGAGCGACGAGAAGCCGGACGTGTTGCTGACAGCCAACCAGGTGGCGCAGTCCTTGGCCGGTGATGTGTTCGCAGAAGACCTGGGCGCAGCCGACCAGGTGCGGTTGGCTTTCGGGCTGCTGGACCTCCTCGACGAGTACTGGGTCACGTGCGAGATCCGGTTCGCGAACGAGGGTGCGGAGGGTCCCCTCCCGGCGGACGTGCTGTGGGACGGCTACCGCCGGCGGCTGGAGGCGGACCGGGACGTCGAGGCCGTCACCTACTCGCTGTGGGTGGACTGGTTCGAGGACCACATCACTTCCGCGACGGCCTTCGCCGAGGTTCTCGGTAACGACATCGACCGCGTGGTTGCCGAGCGGTCGGAAGCCCTGCTCCGCCGAGCCCGTAACGTTCTGGAATGTTCAGGCCCGGTGCGCTGGACGGTGAAGGAGCCGACGTACCGCACCGCCATACGGCTCCCTGACCTGCACTCGGCCGTCTTCCGCGGCCTCCTGGCGAGCTTCCACGACGTCTACGGCGACCTGGAACCGGCCGCCGCACTGGCTCTCCTTGACCAGCTGGATCTCCCCTCGAACACCCAGCACCTTGCCCAACTGCGCCACGTACTCGCCGCCGGGCACAACAACCGCTACCGCAGCCCCGGCGCCTGGGAGGATGCGGCTCGCTCCTGAGTCGTGGGCCTGGCAGACCAAAGACTCCCTAGGTCAGACGAGGGTGCGAGGGCGGTAGACCGTAAGGATCTGCGGCACCTTGTCGACCAGCAGCTCCGGCGGCGCACCGGTGATCTCGCCGTCGTACGCCATCGGGGTGCCCGGCGCGATGCCCGCGATCCGGACCCTCTTCCGCTGCTGCGCGGCATGCACCGGCGACCGGCTCAGCGGACCGGCCAGCGCTGCGGCCACCAGCCGCAGTCCCGGATTGGCGCCGCCGTGCACGATCCGCACGTCCAGCAGCCCGTCCGCCAGATTCTGCCGGTTGCCCGGCGCCGGGCCGGGGCGCTGGTAGATCCCGTTGCCCGCGAAGAGCAGCCACAGCGGCCGCCGTCTGCCCTCCACCTCGGCCTCCAGCGGGCGGCCGTGCCGCAGCACCTTGCCGGCCGCCAGCACCTGCGCGGTCCAGCCGCCGACCCGGGGCGACCAGCGCTCCCGGTAGGTCACCAGCTCCGGATAGACCCCGAGGCTGAAGGTGTTCACGAAGTACCCCCACGGCGCGCGGTCACCGGACGGGGTGACGGGCCCCGGGGTGAACCGGCCCAGGTCGACCTTGACGGCATCCCCGGTGGCCAGCGCGCGGCAGGTGTCGTCGACGGACTCGATACCGAGGTCGTACGCGAAGTGGTTGAGCGTGCCGCCGGGGAACACGGCGAGCGGAACGCCCTCGGCGACCGCGGCCGCCGCGGCGGCGTTCACGGTCCCGTCGCCCCCGTAGACCCCGAGCACCCGGGCCCGGGCCGCCGCCTTCGCCAGCTCCCGGACCACGTCCCCGGGTTCGCACTCCACCACCTCGGCCGCCGGCAGCGCCGAACGGACCAGGCCCGCCAGGGCGGCCGATCCGGAGCGGCGGTTGGCCACCACGACCAGGCCCGCGCCGTCCGGGAGCGCGGGCGGATCCACCGGCCGGGCCACGGGCGGCGCGAGCTGCGACCGTGCCGGAACGATTCCGCGCACGGCGAGCGCGGCGCCGATGCCCAGGGCCGCGCCCACGAATACATCGGACGGATAGTGGACCCCGGTGTACACCCGGGAGAAGGCGACCGATACGGCGACGGGCGCGACGGCCGCGCCCCAGCCCCGGGACTCCATCGCGACGCCCGCGGTGAAGGCGGCCGCCGACGCGGCGTGCCCCGACGGGAACGAGGTGGTGAACGGCTGGCGCCGCAGCTGGCGGACCGGGGGCACGGCGTCCAGCAGGGGCCGGTTCCGGCGGATGCTCCGCTTCGCCACCGTGTTGATCACCGCGGAGGCCACGGCGAGCGAGGCCACCCCGCGGACGGCCGCCCGCCGGGCCCTGGCTCCGCGGCCCGCGGAGGCTATCCCGGCGGCGATCCCGAACCAGAGCACACCGTGGTCGGCGGCCCGGCTGAGCCGTGGCAGCACCGGCTCGGCGGCGGGCCAGGTGCGCTCGGCGACATGGTGGAACAGCCGCCGGTCCCACCGGCTGACCCAGGTTCTCCGCTTACCGTCCGTCATTCCCCCCGGTTACCCCGGTACCGCCCCGGCCACGCCTCCCGACCCCCCATTCGGCCGCGGGCCCGGCCGGGCGCCCCGGTGCCCGGGCCCCGGACGCCACCGGGTCCGGGCCGGTCGCCCCATTTGCCCGCACCAGCCCTGCCGGGGGTCTGCCCTCGGGGGCGTCTGCCATGTCCGGTGGGTGAGGGGAAGGCAGTCAGGGGCGCGAGGAACTGCGCGACAAGCCCACGACGGCCCGGGGCCGGAAAACAAGCCTGACCGGCACGGCGGTCACCGCACCCCCCGCTCCGCGCCCCGCGGCCTGGCCGGGTGCGGCCCCCGGGGCCGGTCCGTATAACGGAATGAAGAGGAAACCCGCGCCCGACGAGACCGCGCCCGACGAGACAGAGGTACCGCGGACATGGACCGCAGCCCCCCGGACGACCCCGGCACCGTACGCCACGCCCCGGCCGCCCCCGAAAGCGGTCTGCCCGTCCTGCCCGAGCTGGCGGCCGTCGTCGCCGCTGCCGCGGACCGGGCGGCCGCGGGGCCGCCGGGCGGTCCGGCACAGCTCCGGGACGCCGCCGCCGGGTACTGGACGCGCCGCGGGCTGCGTACCACCGCCACCGACGCCGTCGCGGCCCACGGCACCCCCGCCCTGCTCTGCGCCCTGATCGCGGCCCATGACGGCGATGTGCTGATGCCCCGCCCCAGCCCCGCCTGGTGGACCCCGCAGGCGCGGCTGCTGCGGCGGGCCGCGTACCACGTGCCCACCGCCGCCGGGTCCGGCGGCGTGCCGGATCCGTACGCCCTGCTGGAGACCGTGCGCCGGGTGCGGGCCGAAGGCGGTTCGCCCAAGCTGCTGCTGCTGTCCGTCGCCGACGACCCCACCGCCACGGTCGCCCCGCCGGAGCTGGTGAGGGAGGCGTGCGAGGCCGCGGTCGCCGAGGGCCTGCACATCGTCAGCGACGAGACCTGGCGCGACACGGTCCACAGTCCGCACGAATCGGTGCTGGTGAGCCCGGCGGAGATGTGCCCGGACCAGGTGACTGTCGTGGCGGACCTCGCGGGTGCCCTGCTGCCGTCCGCCTGGCCCGCGGCGATCGCCCGCTTCCCGGCCGCGGAGCGCGCCCGGCGGGAACGGGCGCTCGACGTCCTCACCGTGCTCGGTGCGGCCGTCGCGGAACCGGTCGCCGCCGTCGCGGCGGTCGCGCTGGACGAGCCGCCCGCGGTCGCCGAGCGCGCCGAGCGCGCGGCGGCGCTCCACGGGCAGTTGGCGCAGGCCGCCCAGCTGGCCGTGACCGCGTCCGGCGCGCTGGCCCGGCCCCCGCAGGCGGGACGCCATCTGTACGTGGACCTGGGACCGCTGCGCGCCGGGCTCGCCGCCCGCGGGGTGACCGACTCCATGGAACTGGAGGAGTATCTGACGGCCCGGCTGGCCGTCCCGGTCCCCGGCGGCCACCGCTTCGGCGACGAACTGGGCGCCCTGCGCGCCCGGCTGCCGACCGCACCGCTCGCCGGGGCCGACCCGGAGGAGCGCGGGGCTTCGCTGGCCTCGCCCGCGCCGCTGGAACTCCCGCATGTCGCCGCGGCGCTGGCCGTGCTGGGCACGGTCTTCGACGAACTGCGCTGAACCGCGGCGCCGGGCGGGCCGCACCGGCCGGGCGGACCCGCGCCGCGCCGGGACGCCGCCGGGTACCGGGCCGCACCGCGGCGGGCCGGGCGGAGTCGCGCGGACGTACCGGCCCCGTCGGGCCGGCCCCGGCGCCGTACCGCTTCCCGGGCCGGACGGCCGCTACGCCGTGCCGTCCGCCGAGTCCGGCCGGCCGTGCCGCAGACGGCGCCAGAGCGCCGGGGCTCCGCTGACCACGATCGTCAGACCCACCGCCAGCACCACGCCCTGCCACGGCTCGTCGAACAGCGAACCGCCGAGAATACCGATGAGCTGGTACGTCGCCGCCCAGGCCAGGCAGGCCGGAACGTCACCGCGGACGAACGACCGCAGCGGCATCCGGGCCAGCAGACACGCCAGCATCACCGGGATCCGCCCCGCGGGCACCAGCCGCGACAGCACCAGGACGGCCACCCCGTGCTCCGCCAGCTTGTCCTGGGCCAGGGCCAGCCGCTCCGGGGCCGCCCGGGCCCGCAGTTCGGCCAGCCAGCGGGAGCCGTTGCGGGAGCGCACACCGCGCTGCCCCAGCCAGTAGAGCGTGACATCGCCGAGGAACGCGGCAAGCGCCGCCACCCCGAAGACGTACAGCAGCGCCAGCGGGTCCGTCTGGTGGAACGCCACCACCGCCGCCGAGCTGACCACCGCCCCGGTCGGGACGACCGGTACCAGCGCGCCCAGGGCGACGAGCAGGAAGAGGGACGGATATCCGACGGCCTGCTGAGTGGATTCGGGGGGCAGTTGCGCCAGCGCGTCCGAGACCGTTCCGAACAGCTCCGACAGGCGGGAACTCACCGGTCCGCCCCCGGTCTGAACCGTTCGCCGTGGCCGAGCGTGCGCACCGAGACGGCGGGGGCCAGCCGGGCCGTATGCCGGACGAACTCGTCACCGGGGGAGTGGAACTCGTGCGGACGGACGTGGTCCAGGCCGATCGGCCAGTACGTGCCGTAGTGGACGGGTACGGCCGCGGCCGGTCCGAGCGCGGCCACCGCCTGTGCCGCCCGGCCCGCGTCGAGGTGGCCGTGGCCCAGGAACGGCCCCCAGCCGCCGACCGGCAGCAGCGCGACATCGACCGGACCGACCTCGTCCGCCATGGTGTCGAAGAGTCCGGTGTCCCCCGCGAAGTAGGTGCGGGCCGCGCCCTCGACGACGAAACCGAGCGCGGGGGAGCGGTGCGGGCCGACGGGGAGCCTGCGGCCGTCGTGGAGCGCCGGAACGGCCCGTACGGTCAGACCGCCGACGACGGTCTCGTCACCGGGCACGACCTCGGTGATCCGCAGCCCCAGGCGGGCGAGCGCCGGAACGGCCCGGACGGCGCCTCGCGGAGCCACCAGCAGGGTGCCGGGCGCCAGCCTGGCCAGCGACGGGAGGTGCAGATGGTCGGAGTGGAGGTGGGAGACGAGCACGGCGTCGGCGACGGCCGCCTCGGGCGGCGGCACGGCTCCCCGCCTGCGGCGCAGATGCGCCAGCCGGCGGACGAACAGGGGGTCGGTCAGCACCCGGGTACCGGAGTCCTCGACGGTGCAGGTGGCATGGCCCCACCAGGTGACTTCCACCGTCACACGCCCCCTCCTTCCGGTCCGCGGGCCCATGGGCCCCGCTCTCCCCGCCGTCACCGGCCCCGGTACCAGCACCGGCCCCGGCTGTCCGGCCGTCCGGTGCTCGTGCCCCGTCCGGGCGCCGGAATCCCGGCCGCCCCTCGGCGCCCACACTACTGCCGTCGGGGGGACGAACGGGCCCGCCCCGGGCCGGCGGCACCCGCCCGAGGCCGTGTCCGCAAAGTAGCGCCGTCCGCCCGGAGGGCGGGGCCTGCGGCTCCCCCAGCCCTGCGGGTGGGTGGGGGTCCCCCCGTGCCCGCAGGGCACAGGGGGAGAGTGTGCGTGCCGGGCGTC
>NZ_JBSFNQ010000075.1:0-35945 GCF_053981115.1 Streptomyces sp. NPDC003691
GGGGGGGGGTCTCTGCCCCCCCCCCCCCCGCGCGGGCGGGGGGGGGGCCCCGCAGGGCCGGGCGGGGGGGGGCCCCCGCACCTCCCCGCGCGGGGGCCCGCCGGGGCCGGACCGTCGGTGCCCGCAAGTAGGGTGGACGGTATGGCCGACCCCTCCAGCTACCGCCCCGGACCGGGAGAGATCCCCGAATCGCCGGGGGTCTACCGGTTCCGCGACGATCACCGCCGGGTGATCTACGTCGGCAAGGCCAAAAACCTCCGCGCGCGCCTCGCCAACTACTTCCAGGACGTGGCGAATCTGCATCCGCGCACCGCCACGATGGTCACCACGGCGGCCTCCGTGGAGTGGACGGTGGTCGGCACCGAGGTCGAGGCGCTCCAGCTGGAGTACACCTGGATCAAGGAGTACGACCCCCGGTTCAACGTCAAGTACCGGGACGACAAGAGCTATCCCTATCTCGCGGTCACCCTCGGCGAGGAGTTCCCCCGGGTCCAGGTGATGCGCGGCGCCAAGCGCAAGGGCGTGCGCTACTTCGGCCCGTACGGCCACGCCTGGGCCATCCGCGAGACCGTCGACCTGATGCTCCGGGTCTTCCCCGTCCGCACCTGCTCCGCCGGGGTCTTCCGCAACCACCGGCAGAAGGGCCGCCCCTGTCTGCTGGGGTACATCGGCAAGTGCTCGGCCCCCTGCGTCGGCCGGGTCACCCCCGAGGAGCACCGCGAACTGGCCGAGGAGTTCTGCGACTTCATGGCCGGCCGCACGGGCACCTATCTGCGCCGGCTGGAGCAGCGGATGGCCGAGGCCGCGGAGGAGATGGAGTACGAGCGGGCCGCCCGGCTGCGCGACGACATCGCCGCCCTCCGCCGCGCCCTGGAGAAGAACGCCGTCGTCCTCGCCGACGCCACGGACGCCGATCTGATCGCCGTCGCCGAGGACGAGCTGGAGGCGGCGGTGCAGATCTTCCATGTCCGCGGCGGCCGGGTCCGCGGTCAGCGCGGCTGGGTGACCGACAAGGTCGAGGCCGTCTCCACCGCCGGTCTGGTCGAGCACGCGCTCCAGCAGCTGTACGGGGAGGAGCGCGGCGACGCCGTGCCCAAGGAGGTCCTGGTGCCCGCCCTCCCGGCCGCCCCGGAGGCCGTCGGGCAGTGGCTGGCCGAGCGGCGCGGCTCCCTGGTCTCCCTGCGGGTGCCGCAGCGGGGCGACAAGAAGGCCCTGATGGAGACGGTCGAGAAGAACGCCCGGCAGGCGCTGGCGCTGCACAAGACGAAGCGGGCGAGCGATCTCACCACCCGCTCCCGGGCGCTGGAGGAGATCGCCGAGGCCCTCGGCCTGGACTCGGCGCCGCTGCGGATCGAATGCTTCGACATCTCCCACCTCCAGGGCGAGGACGTGGTGGCGTCCATGGTCGTCTTCGAGGACGGGCTGCCGCGGAAGAGCGAGTACCGCCGCTTCCAGATCAAATCCTTCGCCGGCCAGGACGACGTCCGGGCGATGCACGAGGTGGTCTCCCGCCGCTTCCGCCGCTATCTGGCGGAGAAGGACCGTACGGGGGAGTGGATCGGCGCGGACGACGCCCCGGTGTCGGGCCCGGACCCGCTGGACGGGCCCGGCGGCCCGGCCGCCGGGGACACCGGGGACACCGGGGACACCGGGGACACCGGGGACACCGGGGACACCGGGGGTGCCCGCGCGGCCGCGGACGGTGCCCGGGACGACGACGGGCGGCCCCGCCGCTTCGCCTACCCCCCGCAGCTCGTCGTGGTCGACGGCGGCGCCCCGCAGGTCGCGGCCGCCCGCCGGGCCCTCGACGAGCTGGGGATCGACGATGTCGCCGTCTGCGGGCTCGCCAAGCGCCTGGAGGAGGTCTGGGTCCCCGGCGAGGACGATCCGCTGGTCCTGCCGCGCTCCAGCGAGGGGCTCTATCTGCTCCAGCGGGTCCGTGACACGGCCCACGACTTCGCCATCCGCTATCAGCGCAGCAAGCGCACCAAACGCCTCCGCAGCAGCCCCCTGGACGCGATCCCGGGCCTCGGCGAGACCCGCAAGCAGGCCCTCATCAAGCATTTCGGCTCGGTGAAACGGCTCAGAGGCGCGACAATCGAGCAGATCTGCGAAGTTCCCGGCATGGGCCGCAAGACCGCGGAGTCGGTCGTCGCGGCCCTGGCCTCGGCGGCCCCGGCCGCCCCTGCCGTGAACACGGCAACCGGAGAGATCATGGAAGAGAACGACGGGGGAAGCACGGAATGAACGAGCACCACACAGACGGAGCGGCAGACGTGAGTACGGGCAGTGTCAGCGAGCCCCAGGCCGCCGCGGAAGCGGCCATCCCCGAGCTGGTCATCATCTCCGGCATGTCCGGCGCCGGTCGCAGCACCGCCGCCAAATGCCTGGAGGACCTCGGCTGGTTCGTGGTGGACAACCTTCCGCCCGCCCTGATCCCCACCATGGTGGAGCTGGGCGCGCGCTCCCAGGGCAATGTGGCCAGGATCGCGGTCGTCGTCGACGTCCGCGGCGGGCGTTTCTTCGACAACCTCCGGGAGTCCCTCGCCGACCTGGACGCCAAGCAGGTCACGCGCCGGATCGTCTTCCTGGAGTCCTCCGACGAGGCGCTCGTGCGCCGGTTCGAGTCGGTCCGCAGGCCGCACCCCCTCCAGGGCGACGGCCGGATCGTCGACGGTATCGCCGCCGAACGCGATCTCCTGCGCGAGCTGCGCGGGGACGCCGATCTGGTGATCGACACCTCCAGCCTCAACGTCCACGAGCTGCGGGCCAAGATGGACGCCCAGTTCGCCGGCGACGAGGAGCCCGAGCTGCGGGCCACCGTGATGTCCTTCGGCTTCAAGTACGGCCTGCCCGTCGACGCCGACCTCGTGGTCGACATGCGCTTCCTGCCCAACCCCCACTGGGTCCCCGAGCTGCGCCCGTTCACCGGGCTCAACGAGGAGGTGTCGAACTACGTCTACAACCAGCCCGGCGCCAAGGAGTTCCTCGACCAGTACACCGAGCTGCTCCAGCTGATCGCCGCCGGGTACCGCCGCGAGGGCAAGCGGTACGTGACCGTCGCCGTCGGCTGTACCGGCGGCAAGCACCGCTCCGTCGCCACGGCCGAGAAGGTCGCGGCCCGGCTCTCCGCCGCGGGTATCGAGACCGTCGTCGTCCACCGGGACATGGGGCGCGAGTGACCGGACACTCCCTGCGCCTGCGGCGGCTGCGCCGGTTCGGAACCGCGGCCGGCGCCCGCAAGCGCGGCGCACAGCCCAAGGTCGTCGCCCTGGGCGGCGGCCGCGGCCTCTCCGCGTCCCTCGCCGCCCTGCGCCGGATCACCGGCGATCTCACCGCCGTGGTCACCGTCGCCGACGACGGCGGCTCCAGCGGCCGGCTCCGGGAGGAGCTGGGCGTACTCCCGCCGGGCGATCTGCGCAAGGCCCTGGCGGCGCTCTGCGGGGACGACGAATGGGGCCGGACCTGGTCCCGGGTGATCCAGCACCGTTTCCAGTCCCGGGGCGAGCTGCACGACCATGCCGTGGGCAATGTGCTGATCGTCGCCCTCTGGGAGCAGCTCGGCGACCCCGTCCAGGCCCTCGACCTGGTCGGCAGGCTCCTCGGGGCGCACGGCAGGGTGCTGCCGATGTCCGCCGTGCCGCTGGAGCTCCAGGCGCTGGTCCGGGGCCACGACCCGGCCCGCCCCGACGAGGTGGGCACGGTCCGGGGCCAGGCGACGGTCGCGCTCACCCCCGGCGAGGTCCAGTCCGTCCATCTCGTACCGGCCGATCCGCCCGCCGTGCCCGAGGCCGTGGCCGCCGTCCTTGACGCCGACTGGGTGGTTCTCGGACCCGGATCCTGGTTCTCCTCCGTCATCCCCCACCTGCTGGTGCCCGAGCTGCTGGACGCGCTGGTGGAGACCAAGGCGCGGCGTGTTCTCTCGCTCAATCTGGCGCCCCAACCGGGCGAAACGGACGGGTTCTCACCGCAGCGTCATTTGGAGGTTTTGGGACGACACGCGCCTAAACTCGCTCTGGACGTGGTGCTGGCCGACGAGGCCGCCGTGCCCGACCGCGATTCCCTGGCCGAAGCCGCCCGGCGCCTCGGCGCCGCGGTCGAGCTGGCGCCCGTGGCGGTCGCCGGTGGGGCCTCCGCCCCGGGTGCTCCCGGGGGAGAAGTTCCGAAGCACGACCCGGAACTGCTGGCCGCCGCGTACGACCGTATTTTTCGGATGCATGGAAGGATCGGCCCATGGCGATGACGGCAGCGGTGAAGGACGAAATCTCCCGGCTTCCCGTCACCCGGACCTGCTGCAGAAAGGCGGAGGTCTCGGCGATCCTGCGGTTCGCGGGCGGCCTGCATCTGGTCAGCGGGCGCATCGTGATCGAGGCCGAGCTGGACACCGGGATCGCCGCGCGGCGGCTGAAGCGGGACATCCTGGAGATCTTCGGCCACGGCTCCGAGCTGATGGTGATGGCCCCCGGCGGGCTGCGCCGCGGTTCACGCTACGTGGTGCGGGTGGTGGCGGGCGGTGACCAGCTGGCCCGGCAGACCGGACTGGTGGACGGCCGCGGCCGCCCCATCCGCGGTCTGCCGCCGCAGGTCGTCTCCGGCGCCACCTGCGATGCCGAGGCGGCCTGGCGGGGCGCGTTCCTGGCGCACGGCTCCCTGACCGAGCCCGGCCGCTCCTCCTCCCTGGAGGTCACCTGCCCCGGACCCGAGGCCGCGCTCGCCCTGGTCGGCGCCGCCCGGCGGCTCTCCATCGCCGCCAAGGCCCGTGAGGTACGGGGCGTGGACCGGGTCGTCGTCCGCGACGGCGACGCCATCGGGGCGCTGCTCACCCGGCTCGGGGCGCACGAGTCGGTCCTGGCCTGGGAGGAGCGGCGGATGCGGCGCGAGGTCCGCGCCACCGCCAACCGCCTCGCCAACTTCGACGATGCCAACCTGCGCCGCTCGGCCCGGGCCGCGGTCGCCGCGGGCGCCCGGGTCCAGCGGGCGCTGGAGATCCTCGCCGAGGAGGTCCCCGAGCACCTCGCCGCCGCCGGCCGGCTCCGGATGGAGCACAAGCAGGCGTCCCTGGAGGAGCTGGGCGCGCTCGCCGACCCGCCGCTGACGAAGGACGCGGTGGCCGGCCGGATCCGCCGGCTGCTGGCGATGGCCGACAAGCGCGCCCAGGACCTGGGCATCCCCGGTACGGAGTCCGGCCTCACCGAGGACATGGCCGAGGGCCTCGTCGTCTGACCCCTCCGGAGGCACTCCCTCCGCCCCGTACCGCCGGACGGCCCCCGCAGATCGCGGGGGCCGATCTCTTGACATGGTCATTGACGATGAACAGTCTGGCTCCCGTTCGCTTTCTGGCACATCACCAGCAAGGGGGGCTCATGAGACGCAGAGCCAGATCGCTGCTCGCCGCAGCATCACTGCTGGCCGCGACGCTCGCGGCGGCACCGTTCGCCCAGGCACAGTCCGACGGCGGCGGGGGAGGTGAGGACGGTGGGCTGTCGGTCTGGCGGGCGACCGTCACCAAGGCCCAGGTACCGCTGCTGCTCGCGGCCGGTGCCGACGGCCACGAACTCAGCGAGCGGGTACCCGACGAGGGGACCGCCACCGTCGAGGTCTATCTGACCGACGACCAGGCCGGCGAGCTGCGCGGGCAGGGCGTCAGCCTGAAGGAGCACCGGCTCTCGGCCGCGGCCCTGAAGCGGGTCGCCGCCGCCGGGGACGGGGTCTTCCGCCCGTACGGCGGGGAGAACGGGCTCAAGCAGGAGATCCTCGCCACCGCCCAGGCCAATCCGTCGATCACCAAGGCCGTCAGCATCGGCAAGTCGGTCAAGGGCCAGGACATCCTCGCCCTCAAGATCAGCAAGGGTGCGAAGACCGTCCGCGACGGCTCCAAGCCCGCCACGCTCTACCTGTCCAACCAGCACGCGCGCGAGTGGATCACCCCGGAGATGAACCGGCGGCTGATGCACCACTACCTGGACAACTACGGCAAGGACCAGAAGATCACCAAGCTGGTCGACAGCTCGGAACTCTGGTTCGTGCTCTCGCAGAACCCGGACGGCTACGACTACACCTTCACCGGTACCACCGAGCGCCAGTGGCGGAAGAACCTCCGCGACAACAACGGCGACGGCACCATCACCCCCGGCGACGGCGTCGACCTGAACCGCAACTTCTCGTACAAGTGGGGTTACGACAACGAGGGTTCGTCCCCCGACCCGTTCGACGAGACCTACCGCGGCACCGGCCCGGGCTCCGAGCCCGAGACCAAGGCCATCGACGCCTTCCAGAAGCGGATCGGCTTCCAGTACGGCATCAACTACCACTCGGCGGCCGAGCTGATCCTCTACGGCGTCGGCTGGCAGGTCGACACCAGGACGCCCGACGACGTGGCGTACGGGGCGATCGCCGGCACGCCCGCGAACCCCGCGATACCCGGCTACCGGCCGCAGGTCGCCTCGGAGCTGTACATCACCAACGGCGAGGCGGACGGCCACGCGGCCAACGTCAACGGGATGACGATGTTCACCCCCGAGATGTCGACCTGCGCCACCATCTCCCGGATCGACCCGAACGACCAGTGGAACCCGGCCGACTGCGCGTCCGTCTTCACCTTCCCGGACGACGAGAAGCTGATCCAGCAGGAGTTCGCGAAGAACATCCCGTTCGCCCTCTCGGTCGCGGAGAGCTCCCTGACGCCGGACCGGCCGGTGTCGTCGCTCGGTCTGAAGGCCGCCGACTTCACCCCCGACCCGTTCACCGTCTCGTACGCCCGCGGCGGCGACCAGGAGGTGTCCGTCGTCGCCAACAAGAGCCTGCGGAACAAGGAGCTGAACTACCGGGTCAACGGCGGCCGGGTCCACGACGAGGACCTGGAGGCCTGGAAGGGCGGCGAGACCTTCGGCGGCGAGGACAACATCGTCTTCGACGAGTACCGCGCCGAGGTCGAGCACGGCGAGGTCGGCGACTCGGTCGAGGTCTGGTTCACCGGCCGGACCCGCGACGGCAAGCAGGTCTCCAGCACCCCCTTCACCTACAAGGTCGCCGAACGGCCGCGCGCCGACGCCCTGGTGATCGCCGAGGAGGGCGGCACCGCCCCGGCGCAGCACTCCGCTCTCTACACGGCGGCCCTGGCGGCGAACGGCAAGCGCGCCGCGGTCTGGGACGTCGCCACCCAGGGCACCCCGCACCCGCTGGGCGTTCTGAGCCACTTCGGCACCGCCGTCTGGTACACGGGTGCCGCGGCACCGTCGTGGGCCACCACCAAGGCGGTCCGGGCCTATCTCAACGAGGGCGGCAAGCTGGTCACCACCGGTGAACGCGCCGGCGGCAACGCCAACCTCGGCCGGGCCGTCAGCGACGACTTCGCCCAGTACTTCCTCGGCGCCTCCGGCCGGGCCTCACTCGGCGGAGTGAACGCCTTCGCCGGATCCGGCAGCCTTTCGGGTGCCGCCGGAGCGCTCGGCGACGCGCCCGGGAACCCGCTGAACGCGGCCGGGGCGTACACCGTCACCTCCGACACGCTGCCGCCCGCGCAGTTCCCGCAGTTCCGCAGCGCGGCGGCGGGCGACTACCCGGGCGTACGGATGCCGTTCTCGCCGTACGAGGGCCAGTACTACGCGGTCGCCGGTCACCGCAACAGCTCCTGGCAGCGGCTCAGCCGCACCGTCGACCTCGGCGGCACCACCGCCGCCGACGCCCCGCGGCTGAACATGCGGCTGAGCTTCAACACGGAGCCCGGCTACGACAACGCCGTGGTCGAGGTCCGTACCGCGGGCCAGGACGACTGGACCACCCTGCCGGACCTCAACGGCGGCACCCGCACCACCGTGCCGACCGAGTGCGACGCGGCGTTCTACATCAACCAGCACCCCCATCTGCGCCGCTATCTGACGCTGGGGGCCGACGGCTGCACGCCGACCGGCACGTCCGGGGCCTGGAACTCCTTCACCGGGGCCTCCGACGGCTGGAAGGCCGCCTCCTTCGACCTGAGCGCCTACGCGGGCAAGCAGGTCGAGGTGCACATCTCGTACATCACCGACCCCAGCGACGGCGGCCGCGGCATCTTCGTCGACGACACCCGGCTCGTCACCGCGGGCGGGGAGCAGGCGGACGGCGGTTTCGAGACGACCCTTGCGCCGTGGACCACCACCGCCCCGCCGGCCGGCAGCCCCGCGCCGCGCGGCAACTGGGAGCGGAGCACGGACCGCTTCCCGTCGGCCTCGGCCGTCACCACGCGTGACACCGTGCTCCTCGGCTTCGGCCTGGAGCACGTGGGCGCGGCGGCCGACCGCGGTGCCGTCCTAGGAAAGGCCCTGAAGGCGCTCCGGCGCTGACGGGCAGGGCCTCGGTGACCGGTTCCGGAGCCGGTCACCGAGAGTAATTGAACAAGTCATTCTGAACGACTCATTCCGGACAGTGGGCGGCGGCCCGTACCTCTACCGGGGGGTACGGGCCGCCGTCGTCGCGCGGGCGGCCGTCCGATGTCACTCCGGGGCGCCCGTGGAGGTAGGGTCGTAAGCGGTCGGGGACATCCCATACAGCTCGCCGGCGACGAGCCGGCACACCAACGAGGAGATCGGTTCGTGACGATCCGCGTAGGCATCAACGGCTTTGGCCGCATCGGTCGTAATTACTTCCGCGCGCTGCTGGAGCAGGGTGCAGACATCGAGATCGTGGCTGTCAACGACCTGGGTGACACCGCGACCACCGCGCATCTGCTGAAGTACGACACCATCCTGGGCCGCCTCAAGGCCGAGGTGTCGCACACCGCCGACACCATCACCGTCGGTGGCCACACCATCAAGGTTCTCTCCGAGCGCAACCCCGCGGACATCCCCTGGGGCGAGCTGGGCGTCGACATCGTCATCGAGTCGACCGGCATCTTCACCAAGAAGGCGGACGCCGAGAAGCACCTGGCGGGCGGCGCGAAGAAGGTCCTCATCTCGGCTCCGGCCAGCGACGAGGACATCACCATCGTCATGGGTGTCAACCAGGACAAGTACGACCCCGCGCAGCACAACATCATCTCGAACGCGTCCTGCACCACCAACTGTGTGGCGCCGATGGCCAAGGTCCTGGACGAGAACTTCGGCATCGTCCGCGGTCTGATGACCACGGTCCACGCCTACACCAACGACCAGCGGATCCTGGACTTCCCGCACAAGGACCTGCGCCGCGCCCGCGCCGCCGCGGAGAACATCATTCCGACCACGACGGGTGCCGCCAAGGCCACCGCCCTGGTCCTCCCGCAGCTCAAGGGCAAGCTGGACGGCATCGCCATGCGCGTCCCGGTCCCCACCGGCTCCGCCACCGACCTGGTCGTCGAGCTGTCCCGCGAGGTCACCAAGGACGAGGTCAACGCCGCGTTCAAGAAGGCCGCCGAGGGCGAGCTCCAGGGCATCCTGACCTACACCGAGGACCAGATCGTCTCCTCGGACATCGTCAGCGACCCGGCGTCCTGCACCTTCGACTCCTCCCTGACCATGGTCCAGGAGGGCAACTCGGTCAAGATCCTCGGCTGGTACGACAACGAGTGGGGCTACTCCAACCGCCTCGTCGACCTGACGCTCTTCGTCGGCAACCAGCTCTGAGCACTCACCCGGCTCCGACGGCTCTGACAGCTCCACCCGGCCCGGCACCGCACAGCCCGGCACAGAACAGCAATCAGAGCACCACGATGTGAGCGAGAGGGCTCGGACGGCGCAGCGCAGCGCCGCCCGGGCCCTGTCGTACGTCCTGCCCTTCCGAGGAGACCGTCCATGAAGACGATCGACGACCTGCTGGCCGACGGCGTCAGCGGCAAGCGGGTTTTCGTCCGCGCCGACCTCAATGTGCCGCTCGACGGCACCACCATCACCGACGACGGCCGGATCCGGGCCGTCGCTCCCACCATCACCAGGCTGGCCGAGGCCGGCGCCCGGGTGATCGTCGCCTCCCATCTGGGCCGTCCCAAGGGCGCCCCCGACCCGGCGTTCTCGCTGGCCCCCGCCGCCGCCCGGCTGGGCGAGGTCCTCGGCCGCCCGGTGGCCTTCGCGGCCGACACGGTCGGCGAGTCGGCGAAGGCCGTCACCGCGGCGCTCGCCGACGGCGAGGTCGCGGTACTGGAGAACCTCCGCTTCAACGCCGGGGAGACCAGCAAGGACGACGCCGAGCGCGGCGCCTTCGCCGGTGAGCTGGCCGCCCTCGCCGACGTCTACGTGGGCGACGGCTTCGGCGCCGTGCACCGCAAGCACGCCTCCGTCTACGACCTGCCCGCCCGGCTGCCGCACGCCGCGGGCGATCTGATCGCCACCGAGGTCGGCGTACTGAAGCAGCTCACCGAGGACGTCAAGCGGCCGTACGCCGTGGTCCTGGGCGGCGCCAAGGTCTCCGACAAGCTCGGTGTGATCGACAATCTGCTGGGCAAGGCCGACCGCATCCTGATCGGCGGCGGGATGGCCTACACCTTCCTCAAGGCCCAGGGTCACGAGGTCGGCATCTCGCTGCTCCAGGAGGACCAGGTCCCGGTCGTCCAGGAGTATCTGAAGCGCGCCGTGGAGCAGGGCGTCGAGTTCGTGCTCCCCGTGGACGTCCTGGTCGCCCACGAGTTCCCGGACCTGAAGACCAAGGCCCCGGCGAACCCCACCACCGTCGCCGCGGACGCCATCCCGGCCGACCAGGAGGGTCTGGACATCGGTCCCGAGACCCGCAAGCTGTACGCATCGAAGCTCGCCGACGCCGCCACCGTCTTCTGGAACGGCCCGATGGGCGTCTTCGAGCACCCCGACTACGCCGAGGGGACCCGGGACGTGGCCCGGGCCCTCGCCGACTCCCCGGCCTTCTCCGTGGTCGGCGGCGGCGACTCCGCCGCCGCGGTCCGGACGCTGGGCTTCGACGAGAACGCCTTCGGCCATATTTCGACCGGCGGCGGCGCAAGCCTCGAATACCTCGAAGGCAAGACGCTTCCCGGCCTCGCCGCACTGGAGGACTGATCACTGCTATGACCACCCGTACCCCGCTGATGGCGGGCAACTGGAAGATGAACCTCAACCACCTGGAGGCCATCGCACACGTCCAGAAGCTCGCTTTCGCCCTCGCCGACAAGGACTACGACGCCGTGGAGGTCGCGGTCCTGCCGCCCTTCACCGATCTGCGGTCCGTCCAGACCCTGGTCGACGGCGACAAGCTGAAGATCGTCTACGGCGCCCAGGACCTCTCGGCCGAGGACTCCGGCGCCTACACCGGTGAGATCTCCGGCCCGATGCTCGCCAAGCTGAAGTGCAGCTATGTGGCCGTCGGCCACTCCGAGCGACGCCAGTACCACGGCGAGTCGGACGAGCTGTGCAACGCCAAGGTGAAGGCCGCCTTCCGGAACGGCATCACCCCGATCCTCTGCGTCGGCGAGGGCCTTGACGTCCGCAAGGCGGGCCGGCAGGTTCCGCACACCCTGGCGCAGCTCGACGGCGGCCTGAAGGACGTGCCCGCCGAGCAGGCCGAGTCGATCGTGATCGCGTACGAGCCGGTCTGGGCGATCGGCACCGGCGAGGTCGCCACGCCCGAGGACGCCCAGGAAGTCTGCTCGGCGATCCGCGGCCGGCTCGCGGAGCTGTACTCGCAGGAGCTGGCCGACAAGGTCCGCATCCAGTACGGCGGCTCCGTGAAGGCCGCCAATGTGGCCGCGATCATGGCCCAGCCCGATGTCGACGGGGCCCTGGTGGGCGGCGCCGCGCTGAACGTCGACGAGTTCGTCGGTATCGTCCGCTTCCGCGACCAGTGAGTATGCGCTAGCGCCGATCCGTCGTACCCTTGCGGGGACCCCGGGGCCGTGCCCGGCCGGGGGTCCCCGCAGTCACCAGACCATCCAGAGAATTGCCAGGAAGTAGGGTCCAGCCGTGGTTATGGGGTTCTCGATCGCCCTGATCGTCTTCAGCCTGCTGCTGATGCTGCTCGTGCTGATGCACAAGGGGAAGGGCGGCGGCCTCTCCGACATGTTCGGCGGCGGCATGCAGTCCTCCGTCGGCGGCTCCTCCGTCGCCGAGCGCAACCTCGACCGCATCACCGTGGTCGTCGGTCTGCTCTGGTTCGCCTCCATCGTGGTGCTCGGCCTGCTGATGAAGCTGGACAACTGACACCCGAGCGCCCGTCCGGGATGCCGGTGGGGGCGAGGGTGTAACTCCAACGACTGGACGGGCGTTGGGCCTTACGTAGACTGGGGCACCGCGGCGCAGCCGCTGTGAGACGCTGTGCAGCACCATCACGCAGGGAGTTACACCGTGGCAAGTGGCAACGCGATCCGGGGGAGCCGGGTCGGGGCGGGGCCGATGGGCGAGGCCGAGCGCGGCGAGTCCGCGCCGCGTCTGCGCATCTCCTTCTGGTGCTCGAACGGGCACGAGACGCAGCCGAGCTTCGCCAGCGACGCGCAGGTTCCCGACACCTGGGACTGCCCGCGCTGTGGGTTCCCGGCCGGCCAGGACCGGGACAATCCGCCGGACCCGCCGCGCACGGAGCCGTACAAGACGCATCTGGCGTACGTACGGGAGCGGCGCAGCGACGCCGACGGCGAAGCGATCCTCGCCGAGGCCCTTGCCAAACTGCGCGGCGAAATCTAGGACTTCCGTCCGGCCGGGTCACCGAAAGGTGACCCGGCCGGATTTTTTTCCGGGCCTCCGTGGTTGATCACGATGCCCGATTGTCAGTGCCGTCGCCTACGGTTCTGTATCGGGGTGAACACGGATCGTCACCGGGCCGGGTGTCCGGTGCGGCCGTCGGCGCCTCGCGGCTCCCACTGATCAATTAGGTTGGGGCGGTGGGGCGGCACCAGGCCAGGCACAAGACGAAGTGAGCTGATGTCCGAGTGAACGAGACAGGCCGAACCCGGCTCGACCAGACGCCCGAGTGGATGGCGCTCGGCAAGCACCGCGAGCAGTTGGGCGACACCCGTCTGCGCGAACTGTTCGCCGCCGACCCGGAGCGCGGCCGCCGCCACACCCTGCGCGTCGGCGACCTCCGGCTCGACTACTCGAAGCACCTGATCACCGAGGAGACCCTGGCGCTGCTGCGGCAACTGGCGGCGGCCACCGGCGTCGCCGCGCTGCGGGACGCCATGTTCCGCGGCGAGAAGATCAACACCACCGAGGACCGGGCCGTCCTCCACACCGCCCTGCGCGCCCCGCGGGGCGCGGTGATCGAGGTCGACGGCGAGAACGTGGTGCCGGGCGTCCATGCGGTGCTGGACCGGATGGCCGCCTTCTCGGAGCGGATCCGCTCCGGCGAATGGACCGGCCACACCGGACGCCCCATCAGAAACGTGGTGAACATCGGCATCGGCGGCTCCGACCTCGGCCCCGCCATGGCGTACGACGCGCTGCGCGCCTACTCCGCCCGCGAACTGACGTTCCGTTTCGTCTCCAACGTCGACGGGGCCGATCTGCACGAGGCGGTCCGCGACCTCGACCCGGCCGAGACGCTCTTCATCGTCGCCTCCAAGACCTTCACCACCATCGAGACCATCACCAATGCCACCTCGGCACGGCAGTGGCTGCTCGACGGGCTGAACGCCGGTCAGGAAGCCGTCGCCCGGCACTTCGTGGCCCTCTCCACCAACGCGGAGAAGGTCACCGGCTTCGGGATCGACGCCGAGAACATGTTCGAGTTCTGGGACTGGGTCGGCGGCCGGTACTCGTACGACTCCGCCATCGGACTCTCCCTGATGATCGCGATCGGCCCGGAGCGCTTCCGGGAGATGCTCGACGGCTTCCACCTCGTCGACGAGCACTTCCGCACCGCGCCGCCCGAGGAGAACGCGCCGCTGCTGCTCGGTCTGCTGGGCGTCTGGTACGGCGCCTTCTTCGACGCCCAGTCCCATGCGGTCCTGCCCTACTCCCACTATCTGAGCAGGTTCACCGCCTATCTCCAGCAGCTGGACATGGAGTCCAACGGCAAGTCGGTGGACCGGGACGGGCGGCCGGTGCACTGGCAGACCGGCCCCGTGGTCTGGGGCACCCCCGGCACCAACGGCCAGCACGCGTACTACCAGTTGATCCACCAGGGCACCAAGGTCATCCCCGCCGATTTCATCGGCTTCGCCCGGCCCGTGGCGGATCTGCCGGACCTGCTGGTCGCCCAGCACGATCTGCTGATGGCCAACTTCTTCGCCCAGACCCAGGCACTGGCCTTCGGGAAGACCGCCGACGAGGTCCGGGCCGAAGGCGTGCCGGAGCGGCTGGTGCCGCACAAGACCTTCCGGGGCAACCACCCCACGACGACGATCCTCGCCGACCGGCTGACGCCCTCGGTGCTCGGCCAGCTGATCGCCCTCTACGAGCACAAGGTGTTCGTCCAGGGCGCCGTCTGGAACATCGACTCCTTCGACCAGTGGGGCGTCGAACTGGGCAAGGTGCTGGCCCGGCGGATCGAACCGGTGCTCACCGAAGGCACCGGCGGCGAGGACCTCGACAGCTCCACGGCGGCGCTCACCGCCGCCTACCGGGAACTGCGGGGGCGCTGACCCCGTGCCGGCCAGGGGGGAGAGCGGCGCGCTCCGGACCGCCCGGGACCACCGGGCGGCCGGTGGGGGCATGCCATGAGCACCGGGCAGGTCCAGGAGTCGCACCCGGGCGGGGACCCGGCGGGCGCGGTACCGGACGAGCCGGGGGAGTGGCGGCGGCTCGACCCGCGGTCGCTGCTGGTCACCGGCGCCGTGATGAGCGGCGTCGTGGGGGGCGTCTGTCTGCCCGTGCTGCTGGGGCTCTCCTCCGGAGCCTGGTTCGGCAACGGCCCCCGCCGGGGCACCGGGCTGCTCCTGCTGGTCGCCGCCGGGGTGCTGCTGGTCGCCGGATCCGTTGCCGCCGACTATCTCACCTGGCGCCGGACCCGCTATCGCATCGGCCCCGAGCGGGTCGACCTCCACAGCGGGCTGGTCCTGCTGAAACGGCGCTCCCTGGGCCGGGAGCGGATCCGCAGTGTCGATCTCACCGCCCATCCGCTGCTGCGGCTGCTCGGTCTGGTCAAGGTCCGGATAGGGACCGGCGAGAACGGCGGCGGGGAGTCCTCGCTGGAGCTGAACCCGGTCTCCCGGGCCGAGGGGGACCGGCTCCGGGCCCAGCTCCTGCACCGGCCCGCCGATCCGGCCGGTGCCCCGCACCGCGGCACCCTGGCCCGGCTCGACCTCCGGTGGATCCGCTATGCGCCTCCGTCGTTCCTCACCCCCGCGCTCGGCGGTGCGGCGGTCGGCGCGGTGCTCCAGGTCAGCGACTGGTTCGGGGCCCAGGAGGAGGTCATCGGCTGGACCGGCGAACGGCTCCGGGACCACCCGGTGGCCCTGGTCGTCCCGGTGCTCGCGGTGGCCGCGCTGACGGCCGGGGCGATCGGGGCGCTCGGCCTCTGGACCGAGATGTGGTGGGGCTACCGCCTGGAGCGGGAGCCCGGCGGTGTGCTCAGGGTCCGCCGGGGGCTCCTCACCACCCGCTCGGTCTCCGTGGAGGAGCGCAGACTCCGGGGCGTCGAGCTGGTGGAGCCGCTCGGGGTCCGGGCTCTCGGCGGCGCCCGGCTGGACGCGGTCGCCACCGGCCTCGCCCAGGAAGCGGACGGCGACCGGCACGCGGACGCCCGGGGGCTGCTCCCCGCCGCGCCCCGGGCGCTGGCGGACCGGGTGGCCGCCCTGGTGCTGCGCGAGCCGCGGCCGCCGACCGCGGCACCGCTGACCCGCCATCCCCGCCGGGCCAGGAACCGGCGGCTGTCCTGGGCCGCCGCGGCGGCCGTGCTGCCCGCGGCCGCCCTGGCCGTCCCCGGCGTCCTGGTCACCCCGGTGCTGCTGTACGCCGCCGCCGGATACGCGGCCCTGGCGCTGCCCGCCGGGACGGCGCTGGCCCTCGGCGTCTACCGCAGCCTCGGGCACGGTATCGCCGGACGTTATCTGCTGGCCCGCTCCGGGACCTTCGCCCGCCGGACGGTCGCGCTCCGGCGGGACGGGATCATCGGCTGGACGATCACCGAGTCCCCGGCCCAGCGCCGGGCCGGGCTGATCACCCTGACCGCCACCACGGCGGCCGGAGCCGGCGGCTACTCGGTCCACGACGCGGACACCACCGAGGGCCTCGCCTTCGCCGCGTCGGCGGTGCCCGGCCTGCTGGCCCCGTTCCTCAGGGAGATACCGGCCCCGGCGGCTGCCGCCGCCGCGGGGACCCGCGCCGCCCCGGCAGCCGGAACGGAGCCGGACCCGCCCGGCGGACGGGCGCCGGGCGATGCGCCGACCCCGCGGACACGGGTCACCGGGGTGCCGGGTGAACCCGGAGACTCGCGCGGGTGACGGGTGACGGGTGACGGGTGACGGGTGACGGGTGGTGTGTGGCGGGCTCCGGGGAGCCTGCGTCGACGCGCCGGGAACGCCGTCCCGCACACTCCGGTGGCCCCGGTGCCCCGCTGCCCCGGAGGGCCTTCGGAGCCGGTGATAGTGCGGTGATCGCGTAAGCGGGGCGGGCGTGGTGATCATCTGCTTATGACCACCAGCAGCAGACGCACCGTACTGACCGCCGCGCTGGCCGCGGCAGCGGGCACCACCGGGCTGACCGCCGGATCCGCCGCCGCGGCCCCGACGGCCCCGGCCGCCAACCCGGCCCCGACCTACACCAGCCATATCTACCGCAATCCGCAGTACACCGAAGGCACCGACTACGGCCGGCGCTTCAAACGGCACGAACGCAGCGACCCCACCTTCGCGGGCGAGGTACGGCTGCCCGGCACCGCCGTACTGGCCCTGCACGGCGGCGGTATCGAGACCGGCACCTCCGAGACCGCCCTCGGGATCGCCGGATACCACCCCAAGGACCTCGCGCCCACCGGCGCCGCGGGCGACCCCCGCCACGACTACTGGCTCTTCGAGGGCCTGCGGGGCCCGGGCCTGAACGCCGAACTCCATGTCACCTCCACCGGCTGCGACGATCTGCACGCCCTGGGGCTGGCCGAGGGCAGCCTGGGAGTCGTCAGCGTCCACGGCTTCGCCAACACCCAGGCACCGGGCTACGACCTGGTACTCGGCGGGCTCGACCAGGAGTTCAAGGCGCTGGTCCGGGCGCATCTGGAGCAGCTCGCGACCGCCGGGCCCGCACCATGGGCCATCAGCATCGCCGACGGCAGCCAGTTTCCCCAGCTCGGCGGAGTCGACCCGGACAACCCCTGCAACCGCAACCTCCGCAACAAGGGTGTCCAGCTGGAGCTGTCCGGGGCGCTGCGCAACAGCCTCTTCGACGACCCCTCGTCCCGGACCGGCCGGGCCAACAGCACCAACGCCCGGTTCTGGGCCTTCACCGGAGCGGTCCGCGCCGCGATCGCCGCCCATGAGGCGACCCTGACGGTCGACTGACCCGGGCAGCGGAGCCGTACCGCGGAAACGCCGGAGGCCCGGACACCGTGACGGTGCCCGGGCCTCCGGCCGTTGCCGTGCCGTGTTGGGCTACGCGGAGGCCGGCGGATACAGCTCGCGCGGCAACTGGGCCGCCGCGGCCGAGTCCAGCAGCCAGAGCGTCCTGGCCCGCCCGCGGGCACCCGCGGCCGGAGCCTGCAGCTCACCCGCGCCCGACAGGGCGATCGCCACGGCGTTCGCCTTGTCCTCGCCCGCCGCCAGCAGCCAGACCTCGCGGGCCGCCCGGATCGCCGGAAGGGTCAGCGAGATCCGGATCGGCGGCGGCTTCGGGGAGCCGTGGACGCCGACGACCGTACGCTCGGTCTCCCGGACCGCGGGATGCTCCGGGAAGAGCGACGCGATATGGGTGTCCGGTCCGACGCCCAGCATCAGGACGTCGAACACCGGCACCGGGCCGTGGTCCTCCGGGCCCGCCGCGGCGGCCAGCGCGGCCGCGTAGGCGGCGGCCGCCGCCTCCACGTCGTTCCCGTACGGACCGTCGGACGCGGCCATCGGACGGACCCGGGCCGGATCGACCGGGACATGGTCCAGCAGCGCCTTGCGGGCCTGGCTCGCATTGCGCTCCGGGTCCCCCTCGGGGAGGAACCTTTCATCGCCCCACCACACGTCGAGACGTCCCCAGTCGACCGCGTCACGGGCCGGGGAGGCACCGAGCGCGGCCAGCAGACCGTTGCCGTTCCGGCCGCCCGTGAGCACCACGGAGGCGGAGCCCCGGGCGGCCTGGGCGTCGGCGATCCGGGTGATCAGCCGGGCCGCCGCGGCCTGGGCCATCAGCTCCTTGTCCCGGTGGACGACGATCTGCGGGGCGCCGCTCACTTGGCCGCCGCCTTCTTCGCCGCGGACTTCCTGGCGGCACTCTTGGCCGGGGTTGTGGCGGCGGGCGCGGCCGGGGCCGCCGCGGCGGCCCCCTCCGACTCCGCCTCGGCCTCGGCGGCGGCGACCGCACGGGCGGCCGCCGCGATCTCGGCGACATCCGCCGAACCGCCGGGCCCGCCGTCACCGAGCCGGTCCACCCCGAACCGCAGGGCGGAGGCATAGGTGTCGTCCGGGTCCAGCCGGCGCAGCTCCTCGGCGATCAGCTCGGCGGTCTCCCGCCGCTTGAGTGCCACGGCCCGGTCGGGCTGCCCCTGGATGGAGAGGTTCGCCAGCGAGCCGTCGGCCCGGTCGAGCACGATCGGACCGCAGTCGGTCTCCATCCGCACCGCGGTGAGCCCGGGCCCGGCCGACGCGGTGCGCCGTACGGGCACCCCCAGCCGGTCCGCCAGCCACATGGCCAGCAGCTCCACGCTCGGGTTGAACTCCTCGCCCTCCACCTCGACCCCGGTGACCTCGCAGGCCACCTGGTCCAGCGCGGCGGCCAGCATGGAGCGCCAGGGCGTGATCCGGGTCCACGACAGATCCGTATCGCCCGGGGTGTACGCCTCGGAGCGCACCTTCAGCTCCCCGACGGGGTCCTCGGCCGCATAGGTGTCGGTCACCCGGCGCTGGGCCAGCGCGCCCAGCGGGTCCTTCGCCGGATGCAGCGGGGCGTTGACCGCCCACCACACCACGACCGGCGCGTCCGGCAGCAGCAGCGGAAGCACCACCGACTGGGCGTGCTCCGTCACCTCGCCGTACAGCCGCAGCACGACCGTCTCGCCGGTGCCCGCGTCGGCACCGACGCGGACCTCGGCGTCCAGCCGGGTCTGCGCCCGGTCCCGCGGGGTCCGGGAGACCCGCTTGATGACCACGAGCGTGCGCGAGGGGTGCTCGCGCGAGGCGTCGTTCGCGGCCTTCAGGGCGTCGTAGGCGTTCTCCTCGTCGGTCACGATGACAAGGGTGAGCACCATGCCGACGGCGGGCGTGCCGATGGCCCGCCGCCCCTGCACCAGCGCCTTGTTGATCTTGCTGGAGGTGGTGTCCGTAAGGTCGATCTTCATGGCCGGCGCCAGCTCCGTCCGTCTCGTGCGAGCATTTCGTCCGCCTCGACCGGACCCCAGGTCCCGGACGGGTACTGGGCGGGCTTGCCGTGGGAGTCCCAGTACTGCTCGATCGGGTCGAGGATCTTCCACGACAGCTCGACCTCCTCGACCCGGGGGAAGAGGTTGGAGTCGCCGAGCAGCACGTCGAGGATGAGCCGCTCGTACGCCTCCGGGCTGGACTCGGTGAACGACTCGCCATAGGCGAAGTCCATCGAGACGTCCCGTACCTCCATGGAGGTCCCCGGCACCTTCGAGCCGAACCGCAGGGTCACGCCCTCGTCCGGCTGGACCCGGATGACCAGGGCGTTCTGCCCCAGCTCCTCGGTCGCGGTGTGGTCGAAGGGGGAGTGCGGGGCGCGCTGGAAGACCACCGCGATCTCGGTGACGCGGCGCCCCAGCCGCTTGCCGGTGCGCAGATAGAACGGCACCCCGGCCCAGCGGCGGTTGTCGATCTCCAGCTTGACCGCCGCATAGGTGTCGGTCTTGGAGTCCGGGTCGATACCGTCCTCCTGGAGATAGCCGACGGCCTTCTCGCCGCCCTGCCAGCCCGCCGCGTACTGACCGCGCACCGTGGTGGTGCCCAGGTCCTTCGGCGGCTTCACGGCACCCAGGACCTTCGTCTTCTCCGCGGCCAGCGCATCGGCGTCGAAGGAGGCGGGCTCCTCCATCGCGGTCAGCGCCAGCAGCTGGAGCAGATGGTTCTGGATGACATCACGGGCGGCGCCGATACCGTCGTAGTACCCGGCCCGGCCGCCGATGCCGATGTCCTCGGCCATGGTGATCTGGACATGGTCGACGTACGACCGGTTCCAGATCGGCTCGAAGAGGGTGTTGGCGAACCGGAGCGCCAGGATGTTCTGGACGGTCTCCTTGCCGAGGTAGTGGTCGATCCGGAAGACCTCGTTCGGCGGGAAGACCTCGTGGACCACCTGGTTGAGCTCCATGGCGGACACCAGGTCGTGCCCGAAGGGCTTCTCGATGACCGCCCGGCGCCAGGAGCCCTCCTTCTGGTCGGCCAGCCCGTGCTTCTTGAGCTGCTGGACGACCTTGGGGAAGAACTTCGGCGGCACCGAGAGATAGAAGGCGAAGTTGCCGCCGGTGCCCTGGGCCTGGTCCAGCTCGGCGATCGTCTTCTTCAGGGTCTCGAAGGCGTCGTCGTCGTCGAAATCGCCCTGGACGAAGCGCATGCCCTGGTTCAGCTGCTGCCAGACCTCCTCGCGGAAGGGGGTCCTGGCATGCTCCTTGACCGCGTCGTGGACCTCCTGGGCGAAGTCCTCGTCCTGCCATTCGCGGCGCGCGAAGCCGACGAGCGAGAAGCCCGGCGGCAGCAGTCCGCGGTTGGCGAGGTCGTAGACGGCGGGCATCAGCTTCTTGCGCGACAGGTCGCCCGTGACCCCGAAGATCACCAGGCCCGACGGCCCCGCGATGCGCGGGAGCCGCCGGTCGGCGGGGTCGCGAAGCGGATTGGCCTCGCTTGAACCGGACACGGTGGTCAGCCCTCCGACGGTGCGAGGCGGGCCAGCGCCGCCTCGGTCGACTTGAGCAGGTCGTTCCAGGCGGCCTCGAACTTCTCGACGCCGTCGTCCTCCAGCAGCTGGACGACCTCGTCGTACGAGATCCCCAGCGCCGCCACGGCGGCCAGCTCGGCGCGCGCGGTGTCGTAGGTGCCGCGGATGGTGTCACCGGTGATCGACCCGTGGTCGGCGGTGGCCTCCAGGGTCGCCTCCGGCATGGTGTTCACCGTGCCCGGGGCCACCAGCTCGTCCACGTACAGCGTGTCCTTGTAGGCCGGGTCCTTGACACCGGTCGAGGCCCACAGCGGACGCTGCTTGTTGGCCCGGGCGCGGTCCAGGGCCGCCCAGCGCTCGGAGGAGAAGACCTCCTCGTACGCCTCGTAGGCCAGCCGGGCGTTGGCCAGGGCCGCCTTGCCGCGGGCCGCCTTCGCCTCGTCGGTGCCCAGCGCGTCCAGCCGCTTGTCGATCTCGGCGTCCACCCGGGAGACGAAGAACGACGCCACCGAATGGATCTTCGACAGGTCCAGGCCGCGCTCGTGCGCCTTCTCCAGACCGGCCAGGTAGGCGTCCATGACCTCGCGGTAGCGCTCCAGCGAGAAGATCAGCGTCACATTGACGCTGATCCCGAGACCGATGGTCTCGGTGATCGCCGGGAGCCCCGCCCGGGTGGCCGGGATCTTGATCAGGGTGTTGGGGCGGTCCACCAGCCAGGCCAGCTGCTTGGCCTCGGCGACGGTGGCCGCCGTGTGGTGGGCGAGCCGCGGGTCCACCTCGATGGAGACCCGGCCGTCCTGGCCCTCGGTGGCGTCGAAGACCGGGCGGAGGATGTCCGCCGCGTCCCGGACGTCCGCCGTGGTGATCATGCGAATGGCTTCCTCGACCGTCACCTTGCGGGTGGCCAGCTCGCGCAGCTGCTGCTCGTAGCCGTCACCGCCGCTGATCGCCTTCTGGAAGATCGACGGGTTGGTGGTCACGCCCACCACATGCTGCTGGTCCAGCAGCTCGGCGAGGTTCCCGGAGGTGATCCGCTTGCGGGACAGGTCGTCCAGCCAGATCGCGACGCCTTCGTCGGTGAGGCGCTTGAGCGCGTCGTCTGTCATCGAAAAACAACTCCTGTGATCACTGTGTAATGGCGTCAGCGCCGGACGGCGTCGAGAGATTCCCGGGCGGCCGAGACCACCGCGTCGGCGGTGAAGCCGAACTCCCGGAAGAGGACGTTGCCGTCCGCCGAGGCGCCGAAGTGCTCCAGCGACACGATGCGGCCCGCGTCGCCGACGTACCGGTACCAGGTCAGCCCGATGCCCGCCTCGACGGCCACCCGCGCCCGCACCGACGGCGGCAGCACCGCGTCCTTGTACGCCTGGTCCTGCTCCTCGAACCACTCCACCGACGGCATCGAGACCACCCGGGTGGGCACTCCCGCCGCCTGCAGCTCGTCCCGGGCGGCCACGGCCAGCTGCACCTCGGAGCCGGTGCCGATCAGCACGACCTCCGGGGCGCCGCCTTCGGCCTCGGCCAGCACATAGCCGCCGCGCGCCGCGTCCTCGTTGAGCGGGTAGGTCGGCACGCCCTGGCGGGTCAGCGCCAGACCGTGCGGGGCGCCCTTGCCGAACTCCTTCGTCCAGCGGCGCTGGATCTCGCGCCAGGCGATCACCGTCTCGTTGGCGTCGGCCGGCCGGACCAGGTTCAGACCGGGGATGGCGCGCAGCGACGCCAGGTGCTCCACCGGCTGGTGGGTCGGGCCGTCCTCGCCGAGACCGATCGAATCGTGCGTCCACACGTAGGTCACCGGCAGGTGCATCAGCGCGGACAGCCGGACCGCGTTGCGCATGTAGTCGGAGAAGACGAGGAACGTGCCGCCGTAGATCCGGGTGTTGCCGTGGAGCGCGATGCCGTTCATCTCGGCGGCCATCGCGTGCTCGCGGATACCGAAGTGGATGGTCCGGCCGTACGGGTGGGCCTCCGGCAGCGGGTTGCCCTCCGGCAGGAACGACGACGTCTTGTCGATCGTCGTGTTGTTGGAGCCGGCCAGGTCGGCCGAGCCGCCCCACAGCTCCGGGATCACCGCGCCCAGCGCCTGGAGGATCTTGCCGGACGCGGCGCGGGTGGCGACGGACTTCCCGGTCTCGAAGTCGGGGAGCGCGTCCTCCCAGCCCGCGGGCAGCTCGCCCGCGCTGATCCGGTCGAACTCGGCCGCGCGCTCCGGGTTGGCCGTCCGCCACGCGGCGAACGTCTTCTCCCATTCGGCACGCGCCTCGCGGCCCCGGTCCAGGGCCTCGCGGGTGTGCGCGATGACCTCGTCGGCGACCTCGAAGTCCTGCTCCGGGTCGAAGCCGAGGACCCGCTTGGTGGCCGCGACCTCCTCGGCGCCCAGCGCCGAGCCGTGGGCGGCCTCGGTGTTCTGGGCGTGCGGCGCGGGCCAGGCGATGATGGAGCGGGCCGCGATGAACGACGGGCGGTCGGTCACGGCCTGCGCCTCGCGCAGCGCCGCGTACAGCGCCGCCGGGTCCAGGTCGCCGTTCTCCTGCGGCGCCACGCGCTGGACGTGCCAGCCGTAGGCCTCGTACCGCTTGAGGGTGTCTTCGGAGACCGCCGTCTCGGTGTCGCCCTCGATGGAGATGTGGTTGTCGTCCCAGAGCAGCACCAGATTGCCGAGCTTCTGGTGGCCCGCGAGGGACGACGCCTCGGCCGAGATGCCCTCCTGGAGACAGCCGTCACCGGCGATCGCCCAGATGGTGTGGTCGAACGGGGACGTGCCGACGGGCGCGTCCGGGTCGAACAGGCCGCGCTCGTAGCGGGCGGCCATCGCCATGCCCACCGCGTTGGCGACACCCTGGCCCAGCGGGCCGGTGGTGGTCTCGACGCCGGTGGTGTGGCCGTACTCCGGGTGGCCGGGGGTCTTCGAGCCCCAGGTGCGGAACGCCTTGAGGTCGTCCAGCTCCAGACCGAACCCGGCCAGGTAGAGCTGGATGTAAAGGGTCAGCGACGAGTGCCCGGCGGACAGGACGAACCGGTCCCGGCCGGTCCAGTCGGCGTCGGCCGGGTCGTGCCGCATCAGCTTCTGGAACAGGACGTACGCGGCGGGCGCGAGGCTCATGGCCGTACCGGGGTGGCCGTTGCCGACCTTCTGTACGGAATCCATGGCCAGGACGCGTGCCGTGTCGACGGCTCGCTGGTCCAGATCGGTCCACTCGAGGTCTGTGGTGGTCGGCTTGGTGCTCACCCTGGGTCAGGGCTCCTCTCCGCATGTCTCCACATGTCAGGTCCCGGTAACGACGAATGCACCGGGCGTCGCCGAGCCTACCCTTGGCACCCATCGGCGATTTTCGGCCATCCGGCCACTGGACACCCGTGGGCCGCCGCCGGGCGTCCTCCTGCCAGCCTGCCGCGCCCGGCCGGACTTCGCCTCCCGGCCGCCGCGGCCCGGTGCCCGCCGTCCGGGTGCGGCCCCGGGCCGGGCCCGCGGCACCCCCGCGACAACACGACCCACCCCCGTGCGAAGCGAGAGATGGGCAGCCTCTACAGTGGCGTGGTACGCGCAAGTCTCACCGGGCCTCAACTGTGCTGTCATGCGTCCGGGACTTGCTGGAATCTTCCTCAGGGGTGTGCGTGACGGCCGTCGAATCCCGTCCAGCGGGTGGGGGCACCGCCCATTCCGAGCGGGCCGCGGGGAACCCGGGCAGTCGGCCCTTCGGGGCCAGGATCATGGCATTCGTGGCACTCACGAAGCCGCGGATCATCGAACTGCTGCTGATCACCACCGTGCCGGTGATGTTCCTCGCCGCACAAGGGGTGCCGGACCTCTGGCTGGTCCTGGTGACCTGCGTCGGCGGTTATCTCTCCGCGGGCGGCGCCAATGCGCTGAACATGTACATCGACCGCGACATCGACGCGCTGATGGACCGTACGGCCCAGCGTCCGCTGGTCACCGGCATGGTCTCGCCGCGCGAGGGCCTGGTCTTCGGCCTGACCCTGGCCGTGGTCTCCACGCTCTGGTTCGGCCTGCTGGTCAACTGGCTCTCCGCCTGGCTCTCCCTGGGCGCGCTGCTGTTCTACGTCGTCGTCTACACGATGATCCTGAAGCGGCGCACCACCCAGAACATCGTCTGGGGCGGGATCGCGGGCTGTCTGCCGGTGTTGATCGGCTGGTCCGCGGTGACCAACTCGATGTCGTGGGCCGCGGTCGTCCTCTTCCTGGTCATCTTCTTCTGGACCCCGCCGCACTACTGGCCGCTCTCCATGCGGGTCCGCGAGGACTACGCCCGGGTCGGCGTGCCGATGCTGCCGGTGGTCGCCTCCAGCCGGGTCGTGGCCCGGCAGATCGTCCTCTACAGCTGGGTGATGGTGGCGGTCTCCCTGCTGCTCACCCCGATGGGCTACACCGGCTGGTTCTACACCACCGTGGCGCTGCTCGCGGGCGGCTGGTGGCTCTGGGAGGCGCATGCGCTCCAGGCCCGCGCCAAGGCCGGGCTCTCGGGCGCCAAGCTCAAGGAGATGCGCCTGTTCCACTGGTCCATCACCTATGTGTCGCTGCTCTTCGTGGCCGTCGCGGTGGATCCCTTCCTGCGCTGAGCCGCCGTCGTACCGTTCGCTCCGCTCCGGGGGCGGGCCCGTCACACGGGCCCGCCCCCGGAGCGTTTTCCGGCCGTGCCGAATGCCCGGCGGGTGCTTGGCGGGTGCCCGGGTGCCCGGACGGAAAGGTGTACGGGGGTGCGCGGGGGCGTACGTGGTTCACGCCACGCCCCGGCGCCATGGCCGCCGCCGATTACCCGTACGTAACATCGTGGCCATGGCAGACACCAAGCACGCGGACCGCAAGGCCGCACGGCTCGCCCGGGAGATCACCGCCTTCGCGAAGAAGCACGGCGGGGCCGAGGGGCAGCTCGCCTACATGGGGCAGGCGGGCACCCGGATCGTCCTGGTCGGCTCGGACGGCTTCTGGGGGGATCTGGTGGCCCCCAGCCACGCGGTGGCCGAGGCGGCGGCCGGGCAGGCCGGGCTCACCCTCCACGAGACCTTCGACGGGGAGTTCGCCGCGAAGGTGCGTACCGGGCCGTACGAGTGGACCCGGATGGCGGGTATCCAGGTCGGCGGGCCCGCGGGCGGCTGACCGGCCGGCCGTACACGCCGAAGGGCGGGCCGGACCACGGTTCTCCGTGGTCCGGCCCGCCCTTGGTGTTCCTGTCCCGCTGTTCCTGCCCCGGCGGTTCCGCCCGGGGTGTTGCGGCGGCCGGTTCAGGCCCGGCTGAGGACCGCGTCCGCCTGTGCCGGGATCGCCGCCGCGGGCTCCGCGGGCCGCTCGCGCATGCTCAGCGCCAGCCGTACCACAGCGATCCACATCAGGGACGAGCCCAGCATGTGCACCCCGACGAGGATCTCGGGGACGCCCGTGAAGTACTGGAGATAGCCGATACCGCCCTGGAGCAGCAGCACGATCAGCAGATCGCGGGCCCGGGCCCGGGTGTCGCCCGGGGCGTCCACCACCCGCAGCACCAGCCACATGGCGAGCGCCAGCGCGCAGATCACCCATGCGGAGGCGGCGTGCAGATGTGCCGCGTTGACCCAGTCCCACGGCATCCGCGGTACGTCGCTGCTGTCGCCCGCGTGCTTGCCCGCGCCGGTGACGGCGGTGCCCAGCACGATGGCCAGCCCGGCGGTGATCACGATGGCCCAGGAGAGCCGGCGGACCGGCAGCGGCACCCGGGGGCGGGCCTCGCCGTCGCCCTCACCGGCCCGGTGCCAGGTCAGCACGGCGACGGTGAGCAGGGCGTTGGCGAGGACGAAGTGTCCGGCGACGGTCCACGGGTTCAGTCCGGTCCAGACCGTGATGCCGCCGACGATCGCGTTGCTCGCCACGATCCAGAACTGGGCCCAGCCGAGCCGGGTGAGCGAACGGCGCCGCGGTTTGGCCGAGCGGGCCGCGATGATCGCCCAGCCGACGGCCGCGGAGAGCACGTAGGTCAGCATCCGGTTGCCGAACTCGATCGCCCCGTGCAGTCCCTGCTCGGGCGTGGCGAAGAGACTGTCGTCGGTGCACTTGGGCCAGGTGTCGCAGCCCAGGCCCGACCCGGTGAGCCGGACCGCCCCTCCGGTGACGATGATGACGACGGTCATCACGACGGCGGAGAGTGCGGCCCGCCGGACGATTCCCGGAGCGGGCGTCCAGCGCTTGGCGATGCGGTCGAGGGGAGTTTGCACGGGCTCCATCGTAGGCGGGGCTTTGTGCACCGATTCACGAGGGGGGTCCGACGGGACCGGAGGGCGCCGCGGGGTTCACCCCAGGAGCCCCCGGAGCCCCTCGCGGGGGTCACTTCCGGAGCCCCCGCGGCTCACTCCCAGCGGAAGAAGCGCGCCGCCGCGCCCAGCCCGAGGGCCGCCCAGACGGCGAGGGTGCCGAGCGCTCCCCAGGGGACGGAGGTCCCGTCGGAGAGGATGTCCCGCAGCCCGTCGGAGAGTGCGGAGATCGGCAGATACGCCAGCACGTCCGCCATCCCGTCCGGGAAGCGGTCCAGCGGCACGATCACCCCGCCGCCGACCAGCAGCAGCAGAAAGACCAGATTGGCCGCCGCGAGGGTGGCCTCCGCCCGCAGGGTGCCCGCCATCAGCAGGCCCAGGCCGCTGAAGGCGGCGGTGCCCAGCGCGAGCAGCAGCAGAACGGCCGCGAACCCGGCGGCACCGCCCTGCGGGGACCAGCCCAGGGCCAGGGCGATCGCGGTCAGCAGGGTGATCTGGAGCACCTGGGTCGTCAGCACCGAGAGGGTCTTGGCACACATCAGGCCCAAGCGGGGGAGCGGAGAGGCGCCCAGCCGCTTGAGCACCCCGTACCGGCGCTCGAAACCGGTGGCGATGGCCTGGCCGGTGAACGAGGTCGACAGTACGGCGAGCGCCAGCACCCCCGGCGCCAGGAAGTCGACGGCCTTCCCGCTGCCGGTGTCGATGATGTCGACGGAGGAGAAGAGGACCAGCACCAGGGACGGGATGACCAGGGTGAGCAGCAGCTGTTCGCCGTTGCGCAGCAGCATCCGGGTCTCCAGCGCGGTCTGGGCGGCGATCATGCGGCCGAGGGGCGCGGCGCCGGGGCGCGGGGTGTACGTACCGGTGCTCATCAGCGCAGCTCCTTGCCGGTCAGCTCCAGGAAGACGTCCTCCAGGGTGCGGCGCTCCACCGAGATGCCGTCCGGCATGACGCCGTGCTGGGCGCACCAGGAGGTGACCGTGGCCAGCAGCTGGGGGCCGACGTCGCCGGTTATCCGGTACGTGCCCGGCAGGGGCTCGACCGCCTCGGTGCCGTCGGGCAGCGCCTTCAGCAGGGAGCCCATGTCCAGCCCGGGCCGGCCGGTGAAGCGGAGGGTGTTCTCCGCGCCGCCCCGGCAGAGCTGCTCGGGGCTGCCCTGGGCGATCACCCGGCCGCCGTCGACGACGGCGACGTCGTCGGCGAGCTGCTCGGCCTCGTCCATGAAGTGGGTGGTGAGGACCGCGGTGACCCCGTCGGAGCGGAGTTCGCGCACCAGGTCCCAGGTGGCGCGGCGGGCCTGCGGGTCCAGCCCGGCGGTGGGCTCGTCCAGGAAGACCAGCTCGGGGCGGCCGACGACGGCCATGGCGAGCGAGAGCCGCTGCTGCTGACCGCCGGAGAGCCGGCGGTAGGAGGTGCGGCCGCAGTCGCCGAGGCCGAGGCGTTCGACCAGGAAGCCGACGTCCAGCGGATCGGCGTGCAGCTTCGCCATATGGCGGAGCATCTCCAGGGCGCGGGCGCCGGAGTAGACGCCGCCGGACTGGAGCATCACGCCCACCCGGGGACGCAGCTCCGCGGCGTCGGCGACGGGATCGAGCCCGAGGACGCGTACCGTGCCCGCGTCGGGGCGGCGATAGCCCTCGCAGATCTCGATGGTGGTGGTCTTTCCGGCTCCGTTGGGGCCGAGGACGGCGGTGACGGTACCCCGGGGGACCGTCAGGTCGAGGCCGTTCACGGCCGCCTTGGATCCGTACCGTTTGACCAGGCCCCGGATCCGGACGGCGGGCTCGCTCTGCATGCCCGGAAGTCTAGGTGCCCCCGCGCGCGGCCCGTGGGCGTACCCCCGGGGGACGGCCGAAGTGCGCCGCCCTGGGGCGGCCGAGGCTGCCGGGGCTGGTGCTGAACCAGTGAACAGAGGGGCCTGCGCGACCGGGTAAAAGCCGGGTCACCGGGGTCTCGCGATGGGGTGTTCTGCCTGGTGAGAGCCGCTACGAAGCGGCTTAGGAGGCCAACCGGCTTAGGTTACCCTAAGTGATGAACGGCACCGCAAGGACCCCCTGGTGGCGGTTGTCACGCCTCGGCGAATTACGCAACAATGGCGTTGTGAAAAACGTCGGCGAGGCTCCCCGGGAGGAGCTCGCGGCCGGAGCGAGGTCGGATCATTCCACCCGCAACCGGGTCGCGCGCTCCATCCTCGACCACGGTCCTTCCACCGTGGCCGACCTTGCGGGCCGGCTCGGCCTGACCCAGGCCGCGGTCCGCCGCCATCTCGACGCCCTCGCCGCCGACCAGGTGGTCGTGGCCCGTGAGAAGCGGGTCTACGGCGCCCGCACCCGTGGCCGTCCGGCGAAGGTCTTCGCCCTGACCGACTGCGGCCGGGACGCCTTCGACCACGCCTACGACGCGATCGCGGTGGACGCCCTGCGGTGGATCGAGCGGCACGCGGGAGGCGAGGCGGTCACCGCCTTCGCCCGCGACCGGCTCGCCGGCCAGGCCGGCGCCTACCGGGAGGCCGTCGCGGCGGCCCCGCCCGGCGAGCGCACCGAAGCACTGGCGAAAGCGCTCAGTGCCGACGGGTACGCTGCTGTGGCGCGCAGTGCGCCGGGCGCCCAGCAGGGCGAGCAGCTCTGCCAGCACCACTGCCCGGTCGCCCATGTCGCCGAGCGGTACCCGCAGCTCTGCGAGGCGGAGACCGAGATCTTCTCCGAGCTTCTCGGGACCCATGTGCAGCGTCTGGCCACCATCGCCCACGGCGACGGGGTGTGCACGACGTTCATCCCGCGGGGCGCCGCTCCGGCGGCACCGCCCCCGCAGACACCGACCACCACATCATCAGCATCCGCAAGCACGGCCGGGAGGAACCCCGCATGACTCTCCCCACGGAGACTGCTCACCCCGAACTGGAGGGTCTGGGCACCTACGAATTCGGCTGGGCCGACTCGGACGAAGCCGGTGCCGCCGCCAAGCGCGGCCTCTCCGAGGAGGTCGTCCGCGACATCTCGGCGAAGAAGAACGAGCCGGAGTGGATGCTGAAGCTGCGCCTCAAGGGTCTACGGCTGTTCGACCGGAAGCCCATGCCGAGCTGGGGCTCCGACCTCTCCGGCATCGACTTCGACAACATCAAGTACTTCGTCCGCTCCACCGAGAAGCAGGCGGCGTCCTGGGAGGACCTCCCCGAGGACATCAAGAACACCTACGACAAGCTGGGCATCCCGGAGGCGGAGAAGCAGCGTCTCGTCGCCGGTGTCGCCGCGCAGTACGAGTCCGAGGTGGTCTACCACCAGATCCGTGAGGACCTGGAGGAGCAGGGTGTCATCTTCCTCGACACCGACACCGCGCTGAAGGAGCACCCCGAGCTCTTCCAGGAGTACTTCGGCACCGTCATCCCGGTCGGCGACAACAAGTTCGCCTCGCTGAACACCGCCGTCTGGTCCGGCGGCTCGTTCATCTACGTCCCCAAGGGCGTCCATGTGGACATCCCGCTCCAGGCCTACTTCCGGATCAACACCGAGAACATGGGCCAGTTCGAGCGGACGCTGATCATCGTCGACGAGGACGCCTACGTCCACTACGTCGAGGGCTGTACGGCCCCCATCTACTCCTCGGACTCGCTGCACAGCGCCGTGGTGGAGATCATCGTCAAGAAGGGCGGCCGCTGCCGCTACACGACCATCCAGAACTGGTCGAACAACGTCTACAACCTGGTCACCAAGCGCGCCGTGGCGTACGAGGGCGCGACCATGGAGTGGGTCGACGGCAACATCGGCTCCAAGGTCACCATGAAGTACCCGGCCGTCTACCTGATGGGCGAGCACGCCAAGGGCGAGACGCTCTCCATCGCCTTCGCGGGCGAGGGCCAGCACCAGGACGCCGGCGCCAAGATGGTGCACATGGCGCCCAACACCTCCTCCAACATCGTCTCCAAGTCGGTGGCGCGGGGCGGTGGCCGCACCTCCTACCGCGGTCTGATCGAGATCGGCGAGGGCGCCCCCGGCGCCAAGTCCAATGTGCTCTGCGACGCGCTGCTCGTGGACACGATCTCCCGCTCGGACACCTATCCGTATGTCGACGTCCGCGAGGACGACGTCTCCATGGGCCACGAGGCCACCGTCTCCAAGGTCTCCGAGGACCAGCTCTTCTACCTGATGAGCCGGGGCCTGACCGAGTTCGAGGCCATGGCGATGATCGTGCGCGGCTTCGTCGAGCCGATCGCCAAGGAACTGCCGATGGAGTACGCGCTGGAGCTCAACCGGCTGATCGAGCTCCAGATGGAGGGCTCGGTCGGCTGACCCGGCCGCCGTACCCCTCCCGGGCGGGCACGCCCGTGCCCGCCCGCGCAGCGACAGATTCCCTGACCCAGAGGCAGAGAGAGAGCACGACGACAGCCATGGCTGAGGCTCAGAACATCCCGGCGGGTTCCACCACCGCCGGCGCGATCGCGGTGGCCGCCGAGTCGACCGTCGCCACTCGTATGAGTGCGCCCCCGTCGTTCGACGTGGCCGACTTCCCGGTCCCGCACGGCCGTGAGGAGGAGTGGCGCTTCACCCCGCTGGAGCGGCTCGCCGGACTCCACGACGGCACCGCCGTCGCCTCCGGCGGCGTGAAGACGGCCGTCGAGACCCCCGAGGGCGTCATCGTCGAGACCGTCGGCCGCGACGACGCCCGGCTCGGCCGGGCCGGCAAGCCCGTGGACCGGGTGGCGGCCCAGGCGTACACCTCCTTCGAGCAGGCGACGGTCGTCACCGTGCCCAAGGAGACCGTGCTCACCGAGCCGATCCGGATCGCCGTCCACGGCGAGGGCGGTGTCGCCTTCGGCCACCAGGTGATCGAGCTGGGCGCGTTCGCCGAGGCGGTCGTCGTGATCGACCACAGCGGTGACGCGGTGCTCGCCGCCAATGTCGAGTACGTCCTCGGCGACGGCGCCAAGCTGACCGTGGTCTCCGTCCAGGACTGGGACGACAAGGCCGTCCATGTCGCCCAGCACGACGCGCTGATCGGCCGGGACGCCTCCTTCAAGTCTGTCGTCGTCACCTTCGGCGGCGACCTGGTCCGGCTGCACCCCCGGGTCACCTACGCGGCCACCGGCGGCGAGGCCGAGCTGTTCGGCCTCTACTTCACCGACCGCGGGCAGCACCAGGAGCACCGCCTCCTGGTCGACCACAACGCTCCGCACAACAAGTCCAACGTGGTCTACAAGGGCGCGCTCCAGGGCGACGAGGCCCACGCGGTGTGGATCGGCGATGTCCTCATCCGGGTCGCCGCCGAGGGCACCGACACCTACGAGATGAACCGGAACCTGGTCCTCACGGACGGTGCCCGGGTCGACTCCGTACCGAATCTGGAGATCGAGACCGGCGAGATCGTCGGGGCCGGCCATGCCTCGGCCACCGGCCGCTTCGACGACGAGCAGCTCTTCTACCTGATGGCCCGCGGCATCCCGGAGCAGGAGGCCCGCCGTCTGGTGGTCCGCGGCTTCTTCGCCGAGCTGGTCCAGCAGATCGGGCTCCCCGATGTCGAGGAGCGCCTGATCGCCAAGATCGAGGAAGAGCTGGAGGCGTCGGTCGCATGAGTTTCGTCCGTGCCTGCGCGCTGAGCGAGCTGGAGGAGGACACCCCCAAGCGGGTCGAGCTGGACGGCAAGCCCGTCTCGGTCGTCCGTACCGAGGGTGAGGTCTTCGCCATCTACGACATCTGCTCGCACGCCAACGTCTCGCTCTCCGAGGGCGAGGTGGAGGACTGCCAGATCGAATGCTGGCTGCACGGTTCGAGCTTCGACCTCCGCACCGGCAAGCCGTCCGGACTGCCCGCGACGCGCCCCGTCCCCGTATACCCCGTAAAGATCGAAGGGGACGATGTGCTCGTCTCCCTCACCCAGGAGTCCTGAGCTACCCATGGCAACGCTTGAAATCCGCGACCTGCACGTCTCCGTCGAGGCCGAGAACGGCTCCCGGGAGATCCTCAAGGGTGTCGACCTGACCGTGAAGCAGGGCGAGACCCACGCCATCATGGGCCCCAACGGCTCCGGCAAGTCCACCCTCGCCTACTCGCTGGCCGGTCACCCCAAGTACACGATCACCGACGGCCAGGTCACCCTGGACGGCGAGGACGTGCTGGAGATGTCCGTCGACGAGCGCGCCCGCGCCGGCCTCTTCCTCGCCATGCAGTACCCGGTCGAGGTCCCCGGTGTCTCCGTCTCCAACTTCCTCCGCACCTCCGCCACCGCCATCCGCGGTGAGGCGCCCAAGCTGCGCACCTGGGTGAAGGAGGTCCGGGAGACCATGGAGCGGCTCCAGATGGACCCCGCCTTCGCCGAGCGCAATGTGAACGAGGGCTTCTCCGGCGGTGAGAAGAAGCGTCACGAGATCCTCCAGCTCGAACTGGCGCAGCCGAAGATCGCGATCCTCGACGAGACCGACTCCGGTCTGGACGTCGATGCGCTGCGCGTGGTCTCCGAGGGTGTCAACCGGGTCCGTGAGTCCGGTGCGGTCGGCACTCTGCTGATCACCCACTACACCCGCATCCTGCGGTACATCAAGCCCGACCACGTGCATGTCTTCGCGGCCGGCCGGATCGCCGAGTCCGGCGGCCCCGAGCTGGCGGACAAGCTGGAGGCCGAGGGCTACGAGGCGTATGTGAAGGGTGGTGCCACCACGTGACGTTCTCCTCGCCGGGGCTGCTCGACACCGAGGCGATCCGCAAGGACTTCCCGATCCTCGACCGGGTGATCCACGACGGCAAGAAGCTGGTGTACCTGGACAGCGCCGCCAGCTCGCAGCGGCCGCGCCAGGTCATCGAGGCGGTCAGCACCTACTACGAGCAGCACCACGCCAATGTGCACCGTGGTGTCCATGTGCTGGCCGAAGAGGCCACGGCGCTCTACGAGGACGCCCGGACCAAGGTCGCGGAGTTCATCAACGCGCCCAGCCGGGACGAGGTGATCTTCACCAAGAACGCCTCGGAGTCGCTGAACCTGGTCGCCAACATGCTCGGCTGGGCCGACGAGCCCTACCGGGTGGACCGGGAAACCGAGATCGTCATCACGGAGATGGAGCACCACTCCAACATCGTGCCGTGGCAGCTGCTGGCGCAGCGCACCGGCGCGAAGCTGAAGTGGTTCGGCCTCACCGACGACGGCCGGCTGGACCTGAGCAACATCAACGAGATCATCACCGAGCAGACCAAGATCGTCTCCTTTGTGCTGGTCTCCAACATCCTGGGCACGATCAACCCGGTCGACGCGATCGTCCGGCGCGCCCAGGAGGTCGGCGCGCTGGTGCTGATCGACGCCTCCCAGGCCGCCCCGCACTCCCCGCTGGACGTCCAGGCCCTCGGCGCCGACTTCGTGGCCTTCACCGGCCACAAGATGTGCGGCCCGACCGGTATCGGCGTGCTCTGGGGACGCCAGGAGCTGCTGGAGGACCTCCCGCCGTTCCTCGGCGGCGGCGAGATGATCGAGACCGTCTCGATGAGCTCCTCGACCTATGCCCCGGCACCGCACAAGTTCGAGGCCGGTACGCCTCCGATCGCCCAGGCCGTCGGCCTCGGCGCGGCGGTGGACTACCTCAACGCCATCGGCATGGAGAAGATCGCGGCGCACGAGCACGCGATCACCGAGTACGCGCTCGCCAGGCTGGCGGACGTCCCGGACCTGCGGATCATCGGCCCGGCCTCGGCCGAGGACCGCGGTGCGGCGATCTCCTTCACGCTCGGTGACATCCACCCGCACGACGTGGGCCAGGTCCTCGACGAACAGGGCATCGCCGTCCGCGTCGGGCACCACTGCGCACGGCCGGTCTGCCTGCGCTACGGAATTCCCGCGACCACCAGGGCGTCGTTCTATCTGTACTCCACGCCCGCCGAGGTCGATGCGCTGATCGACGGGCTGGAGCACGTCCGTCAGTTCTTCGGGTAGAAGCGGAGCCTTTCGTGAAGCTTGATTCGATGTACCAGGACGTCATCCTCGACCACTACAAGAACCCGCACGGCCGGGGTCTTCGCGAGGGCGACGCCGAGGTGCACCACGTCAACCCCACGTGCGGCGACGAGATCACGCTGCGGGTGAAGTACGACGGCACGCGGATCGCCGACGTCTCGTACGAGGGCCAGGGCTGTTCCATCAGCCAGGCCAGTGCCTCCGTACTGAACGATCTGCTGGTCGGCAAGGAGCTGGCCGAGGCGCAGAAGATCCAGGAGACCTTTCTGGAGCTGATGCAGTCCCGGGGCCGGATCGAGCCGGACGACGCCATGGAGGAGGTGCTGGAGGACGCGGTCGCGTTCGCCGGTGTCTCCAAGTACCCGGCCCGGGTCAAGTGCGCGCTGCTCGGCTGGATGGCCTGGAAGGACGCCACTGCCCAGGCGCTGGGCGAAGGATCCGGTGCCACCGCCGGTGCCACCGAGAGGAAGACCGCATGACCGAGAACGCAGGGGCCACGCTCAAGCCGGCCTCCGAGGAAGAAGTCCGCGAGGCGCTGTACGACGTCGTCGACCCCGAGCTGGGTATCGACGTGGTCAACCTCGGGCTGATCTACGGCATCCACATCGACGACTCCAATGTCGCCACGCTGGACATGACCCTGACGTCGGCGGCCTGCCCGCTGACCGATGTGATCGAGGACCAGGCCAAGTCGGCGACCGAGGGCATCGTCAACGAGCTGAAGATCAACTGGGTCTGGATGCCGCCGTGGGGCCCGGACAAGATCACGGACGACGGGCGCGAGCAGCTGCGCGCGCTCGGCTTCAACGTCTGAGCCCCCCGGGATCCGCGGATCCCAGGAGCGCCGGGAGCCTTGGGGCGCAGGACGGTGTCCAGGCGCTCCGGGGTCAGTGCGGTGAACACGCCGTCGTCGAGGACGCC
>NZ_JBSFNQ010000076.1:0-35671 GCF_053981115.1 Streptomyces sp. NPDC003691
GGCGGCTCCGCCGGAGTGGCCTGGCTGGAGAAGCGGGCCCGCCGGAACGTCTTCCCCGAGCTGTGGACGGCGCGCAGCCATGTCTGAGATCTCCGCGACAGGGACCGGGACCCCCGAAGCGACGGATCTGCGCGCCCGGGCGGGCGCGCTCGACGCGGCCGACGAGCTGCGTCCCGTACGCGACCGCTTCGCCCTCCCCGAGGGCGTCGTCTATCTCGACGGCAACTCCCTGGGCGCCCTTCCCGCGCACGTCCCCGGCCGGATCGCCGATGTCGTGGCCCGGCAGTGGGGCGAGCTGGGGATCCGGTCGTGGACCGAGAGCGGCTGGTGGCAGGCCCCGGAACGGATCGGGGACCGGATCGCGCCGCTGCTCGGGGCCGCGCCGGGACAGGTTGTCGTCGGCGACTCGACGAGCGTCAACGTCTTCAAGGCCGTGGTCGGCGCGGTCCGGGCGGCGGGCGACGGGCGTACGGAACTCCTCGTGGACGCCACGACCTTCCCCACCGACGGCTATGTCGCCGCGTCCGCGGCGCGGCTGACGGGCTGCACCCCGGTACCGGTCGACCCGGCCGACCGGGAGGGTTTCCACGCCGCGCTCGGGCCGCGGACCGCGGCCGTACTCCTCAACCATGTGGACTACCGCTCGGGCAGGCTGCACGATCTGCCCGCCCTCACGGCGGCGGCCCGAGAGGCGGGCGCGCTCACGGTGTGGGACCTGTGCCACAGCGCGGGCGCGCTGCCGGTGGATCTCGACGCGCACGGTGTCGACCTGGCCGTCGGGTGCACGTACAAGTATCTGAACGGCGGCCCCGGCGCCCCCGCCTTCCTGTATGTCGCCGAGCACCGGCAGGCGGCCTTCGACTCGCCGCTGCCGGGGTGGAACTCGCATGCGGAACCGTTTGCGATGGACCCGGAGTACACCCCCGTGTCCGGGATCCGGCGCGGCCGGGTCGGCACCCCCGACATCCTGTCGATGCTGGCGCTGGAGGCGGCGCTGGAGGTGTGGGACGGGGTCGGTGTCGCTGCCGTACGGGCGAAGAGCCTGGCGCTGACCGACTTCTTCCTGGAGTGCGTGACGGCGTACGCGGGCCTGGACGGCCGCCCGCTGCGGCTGCTGACCCCGGAACGGCACGAGGAGCGCGGCAGCCAGATCGCGCTGGAGTGCGCCGGGTCGGCCGGGGCCGTGATGGAGAAGCTGATCGCGCGCGGTGTGGTGGGGGACCTGCGCAGACCGGATGTGCTGCGGTTCGGTTTCACCCCGCTGTACACGAGCTTCGCCGAGGTGGAGCGGGCGGCGGCGGTCCTGGCGGAGGTGCTGGCGGAGGTTCCGGCGGAAGAGGGGGGCGGGGGCACGGCCTGAAGGCGGGGGCCGGGCCGGGACAGCGGTGCGGTGCGGTGGGCCCGGGACAGCGGTGCGGCGGGGCTGCCGGGAGCCTCGCCGTCCGCCGGGGCCGGACCGCCGGGGCCGCCGGGCCCTTGCCGTCCGCCGGACTCGCCCGGGGCGGCCCGGCGGCCCGGTGGCCGGTGGGCCGGGCCGCCCTCCCCTTCGCCCTGTTTCGCCCTGTTCGCCGGCGGGAACACCGGCTCCGTCCGCGCCGCCCGCTCCGTGACATCGGTGAATCGGCGGGGCCGGTGTCCTGGTACCGTCCCCGCTGATCACGTTGTTGCCGCGGGCAATTCCGCGCTTCCTTCGAAGGGTTGGAACCGCATGGCGGACCCCAGCGCGCCAGATCCGCAGCCGGACGCGGCGGCCGTCGCCCGGGACGCGTCCGAGGAGGAGTCCGCGTTCGCGCATCCGCCCGTGGAGCCCGACGCGACGGAGGCGTACGGCGACCACCCGGACCAGATCGTCGACTTCTACGCGCCGCGCGGCCCGGACCGGGGCGGCGTGCCCCTGGTGGTGGTCTTCCACGGCGGTGCCTGGCGGGCTCCGTACGACCGCCGGCACATCAGCCCCTTCGCGGACTTCCTCGCCCGGCGCGGCTTTGCGGTGGCGAGCGTCGAGTACCGCCGGGGCCGGGACATCCCGCAGCCGCGTGCCGCCGCGGCGGGGGAGCCGCCCGCGCCCGTGGCGGGGCGCTGGCCGGAGACCTTCGACGACGTCGCCGCGGCGATGGACGCCCTGCCGGCCGCGGTGAACCGGGCGCTGCCCGGCGCCGACCTCCGGCGTACGGTCCTCACCGGCCACTCCGCGGGCGGCCATCTCGCGCTCTGGGCGGCGGCGCGCCATGTGCTGCCGCGGGGGTCCGCCTGGCGCACCGAAGCCCCCGCGCAGCTGCGCGGAGTGGTGGCCCTGGCCCCCATCGCGGACTTCGCCCGGGCGGCGGAACTCGGTGTCTGCGGCGGAGCGGTACGCCAGCTCCTGGGCGGGGAGGCGGAGTTCGCGGCGCGCTGCGCGGAGGTCGATCCGGCGCTGCTGCTGCCCACCGGCATCGCCACGGTCGTCGTGCAGGGGCAGCAGGACATCGTTGTACCACCGTCGGTGGCCGAGGCGTATGCGGAAGCGGCGGCAAAGGCCGGTGAGGCGGTGGGGACGACCCTGCTGCCGGAGGTCGGCCACTTCCCGCTGATCGACCCCGGGGCGGATGCCTGCGCGGTGGTGGCGGAGGAGATCGCCCAGTTGGCCTGGTGAACCCGGGCGGTCCGTACCGCCCCGGAATCGAGGACCGCACCTGTCCGCAAGTCTCCGTACCTTCAAGCACATGACGAACCTCGTAGCAGGAGCAACCGGAACCGTCGGCCGCCAGCTTGTGGCCGAACTGCTCGACCGCGGCCAGGCGGTCCGCGCACTGACCCGTGATCTCACCAAGGCGGACTTCCCGGCGGGTGTCGAGGTCTTCGAAGGCGATCTGACGGACCCCGAGTCCCTGGTGGCGGCGCTCAAGGGCGTGACCGGCCTCCACCTGATCACTTTCGGCGGCCCGTACCTCACCCCCCTGGAGACGGGTCCCCGCATCCTCGAACTGGCCCGGGAGGCGGGGGTCCGGCGGATGACCGTCCTCAACGGCGGCGGGGACACCCCGCTGGAGACCGCGGTCCGCGAGTCCGGCTTCGACTGGACCGTCGTGATGCCGGTCGAGTTCATGGCGAACGCCCTGTCCTGGGCGGACGGGATCCGCGAACGGGACGAGGTGCGAGAGCCCTTCGTGGACCGGCTGAGCGCGATGGTCCACGAGGGCGATATCGGGGCGGTGGCGGCGGTGGCGCTCTCGGAGGAGGGCCACGCGGGACGGACGTACCTGCTCAGCGGCCCGGAGGTACTGACGGTCAAGGACAAGACCGAGATCCTGGCCCGGGCCCGCGGCCGGTCCATTGCCCTGGTGGAGCTGAGCCGGGACGAGGCGGTCGCGCAGTGGCGCGCGGCCGGGCAGCCGGAGGACGTCGTCGAGTTCCTGCTGGAGGTGTACGGGAACACCCCGGAGGTCGGCCGTACGGTCAACGACACCGTGGAACGGGTCACCGGCCGCCCGGCCCGCACGTTCGAGCAGTGGGCGGCGGCGCACGCGCAGGCGTTCACGGCGGCGGGCACCGAAGGCTGACGGCCGGGCACAGGGCGGCCGACGACCCGGAGCGGTGAGGCGATCCCCTCACCGCTCCGGACGACTCCCTCCTCGCCGCCCCGCCCTTCCTCACCCCTCCCCACCCTCCCCCGCCCCGGCGCGGGGATATCCCCGTGATGACTGGCCCGCCGTGCCCCCGCCGCCGATACTCGGCCGCATGTCCCAAGGACCCGCCCCCCGAGCCCTGTCCGACGCCGCCCTCTCCCGACTGCTGGGCGAGGGCCGGTTCGGCACGTTCGCGACCGTCAAGCGCAGTGGTCATCCGCATCTGGCGACCCTGCTGTACCACTGGGACCCGGAGACCAGGACCGTACGGTTCTCCACCCTCGCGGACCGGCTCAAAGCGGTTCATGTACGGAACGACTCCCGGGCCTCGGTCCATGTCCAGGGCCCGGACGTCTGGTCCTTCGCGGTGGCCGAGGGCGAGGCCGAGGTGTCCGCGCCGACGACCGTCCCCGGGGACGCAGTCGGCCGCGAACTGCTGTCGATGCTCCCGGCGGAGGCCCACCCGCTGGACGAGGCCGCCTTCTTCGCCGGGCAGGTGGCCGAGGGCCGGGTGGTGATCAGGCTGAAGGTGACCAGGCTGTACGGCACGGCGCTCGACGTCTCGGGATAGCTCGCCCCGCTCGCCGCCCGCACCCGAGCCCGGGTCGTCCCCGTTCTGTGGAAACCCCTGGCCGGAGGCAGGTCGGCCGTGTTCTCATCCCCGGATGCCCCAGACGGTGATCCGCCCCCGGACCGACGACGACCTCCCGGCCTGTGTACGGGCCCTGGCGGAGGTCCACCGGCACGACGGCTACCCCGTGAACTGGCCCGCCGACCCGGCCCGCTGGCTCTCGCCCCCGTCACTGACCGCCGCCCGGGTCGCGGTCCGGGCCGGTACGCCCGTCGCCCACATCACCCTCTGCCCACCCGGCCCCGGCGACCTCGCCCCCGCCCTCTGGGCCGCGGCCACCGGAACACCCCCGGACCGTACGGCGGTCGTGAGCCGCCTCTTCACCGCCCCGCGGTCCCGGGGCCTCGGCCTCGCCGCCCGCCTGCTCACCGAGGCGACGGCCCTGTCCCGCACCCTCGGCCGCCACCCGGTCCTCGACGTGGTCTCCACGGACCGCACGGCCGCGGCCCTCTACGAACGCCTGGGCTGGCACCGCCTGGCAGCCACGGAACAGTCCTGGTCACCGGGGCGGACGGTGACGGTCGTCTCGTACGCGGCGCCCCGGCCCTAGGCCGTTTTTAGGGAGCATCTCGCGGCCCAGATGTGGATGGCCGCGAGGTGCAGGGCCGTGCGGTAAACCGTTGCCGTCTTGTTGTAGCGGGTCTTCGTGGTCAGTCCGCCGCGGGACATTCCGAGGGCATGGTCGTCCGGCTCGCCTGCCGGGGCCCCTTTGACGGGCCCGGCGGCGTGCTGGTGTGCACGGACGACCGTGGAGTTGACCGCGACGACTCACTCCAGGTCGCCCTCGGCGTCGGCCCGGGCGAGCAGGGCGGCGAAGACGCGGTCCCCGGTGCCGTCGATCGCCCACGTCCGCAGCCTGCTGTAGGCGCCTTTCCAGGAGCCGAACCGCTCGGGCAGGTCCATCCACGGCGTCCCGGTGCGGTACTTGAATGCAATCGCGTCGATCACCTGCCGGCGATCACGCCACCGCCCGCCCGTCGAGGTGTCCGGTCCGGCAGCAACGGCTCGATTCGCGCCCACTGCGCGCCAGTCAACGACACACATCAACCAACGATCATCCGAGAGAAACGGCCTAGCCGAGTTGGGCGCGCAGTAGACGTAGGCGTGTTGGCCATGCGTGCTCTCGGCCGCGCGGCCTGCTGCCGACGCTCTCGGGGCCGGTTCCAGCGCGGGCAGTACCCAGGGTTTCTAGGCACTGACGAGACGGCTGGCAAGGGGCGCGACAGGCTTGGCACCCGCCTCAGGCGTGAGCGCCTGTGACCGCTTGGCAAAGTCGGAGCACGCCGCGGTTCAGAGGGGGCGGCTCCACGAGCGGAGCCACGCACGCGCTGGCTACCCCTCTTGCTGAGCAGCGCATCGGGCACGGCAAGGTCCGGCCACGCCGAACCGCCGGGACGCACAGTCCGTCGCAGATCCCGTGCAGGAATGACTGTGTGCAAATCCCGCAACGCACGCATCCTGCTGTTGCCGTCCACCACCCAAAAGCCGGTCCTCTCCATGCCCCCGGCAGCCTTGGCACCGACCCCCTGCGTCCCCAGGCCCTTCGGCCGACCCTGCGAAGGCATCCACTCGGACAGCTTCCATCGGAAGTACTCGCTGTACTCGCTGCTTTCCGGCCTGACCCGCTTGATGTCCTGGACATCAGGGAACGCCGCGTCAGTCTCTGTGTAGTCGAGGAAGCGGTAGGCCATGCGCCGCCCTTTGCGCGGGCGCACCACCCTGAACCATGGATTGGACAGCGCTGTGGGAGTCACTGCGCGCTTGGCGGGCCGCTCAGCCCGCGCACTGCGGTAGGCAGCCTGCTTACACGCGTCGCTGCAGTACTTACGCGTACGCCCGCGGGCCTTTTGCACGAAGGGCGGCGCGGTACAGCCCACACGCTGGCACCGATGAACAGGTACCTCTTTAACACCCTCCCAGACCAGAGCCGAGTGCTGTGGACCCGTCCGGCTCAACAGTTCCTCACGCAGCTGGGGCCCGAACTCCGAGTCCCGCAGTCTGATCAGTAGGCGTTTGATCAGCTCGTGCAAGTCCTCTACCGTCCAACCGAACTGTCGGGCCATCTGGCCGAGTGGAGCCCCGTGCAGATAGTCGAGCAGGAGCCGCCGTTCAGATTCCCGCAACACCTTGCGCAGGGCACGCCCGAGGACGTCATCGCCGATCCGGCGGCTGACGGGATCCTTGTCCGGCCAGTACTGTTCCCGCCTCACTGCGCTCCTCCCCCGCCCGGCTCCGCAACTGCCGTACTGTCCGGCGGCGTCGCACCGCCAGAGAGGGCAGGATCGGCCGCCGGCCCTTGCGGGCTTGCCCCCGGTCCCGCACTGAGGTCAGCCTGCCCGACCCCTGCCCGCAGCGACTTGAAGAGCCCCAGAAGCGTCTGCCCGCTGCTGTCCAGCATGACCGGCAGATCTTCGAGCCGCGCACGGCGGATAGCCAACGCAGCCAGAACGACGTGGGCGACAAGCGCGGCCAGACAGACCAGTGCGAGCAACCCCACCACCGCCACAACTGCCCACGGGACGTCAGACATCAGCTTCGCTCCTTCGAGACCGGAAACGCCGATGGCCCCGACGCGTCTTCGCGTCGGGGCCATCGGCGTGAGGCATGAAAAAACCCCGCCGAAGAAGGCGGGGCCGTCTGGTGCAGGCACATGTGTGCCACCACCAAGGCGAGCATAGCCAGGTACAGCCCAAGCAAGACCGATTCCCGGTATCGAAAGCACGTTTCCGCAGTTCAGAGGCGAGAACAGCAGGGAGGCTCTCCAGCAGTACAAGAGAGTATTTCGTAACAACGCCTACCGGCGCGGGCTGCGGGACCTTCACTCCGTCCTGCCTGGCATCTCGGCGACACCCGACTAAGCGGCCCGGCGTATACCCGTGATGAGAGAAAGTGACCAGCGCTCAGAGGGAGATGGCTGCAACTGATCAACAACCTTGATGCCTGACAAGCTCTCAGCTCGGACTGGCACCGCAACCAACACCTCAGCCACCCCGCGATCACCTCCCGCCGCCTGCCCCCCGAACATAGCCAGACGTGCGAACTGATCAGCCCAGTTCAGTCATCCGTGAACCGATCACACAAACCGATCCTGGACATCGCCGCCCTCGCGAAGTTCGGCGTCGACCGGGCGTGACACGCCACCGCGCCCGTCGTTGAGCCGGAAGGTCAGCGAAGAGCGTGAGGGCCCCGAGCTTGTCTCGGGGCCCTCACGCTTGTCGGGCTGGCTCTTACATTCCCTGGGGGTCCCAACCTGTGAGTGCTTGGCGGTAGCCGGTGAGCCGGTCCAGCCGAATGTTCCCGTCGGGTGTCAGTACGTAGGGCTGGTGGGTTCCCATGTCGGCCAAGAGGTCGGCGACGAGGCTGTAAGCCGCGCTGACTGCCTCATGCTTGTCCGCAACGAGTGCCGCCAGATTCGCCGTGGTTTGCGCGGGTGTCCTGGTGATGGGTACAGCGGGGCCGTGCTGGAAGGCGCTCTCTGAAACGACCACGCGTACGGGTGCGAGGTCGCCGTCGATGCGGTGGAGAGCCGCGGAGAGCATGAGGTCGCCTGCCGCGCCCGTCTCGGCCGCCCAGGCCGCCGCCACCTGGACCTGGGCCACGAGCTCCAGCTCAAGTCCGCGCTGGTACAGCCGGAGGAGGGCGTCATTGTCGACCGGGTCCGCCTTTACGTTCAGCGGCAGCGCGCCGTAGCTGGAACCGTCCTGGTGTAGCTGGCCGGTGGGGATTCCCTCGAAGCGGACCTGGCGGCGGCCGACCAGCGCCGGTTGATTCGGCTTCATGTTGCTGGTCACCGCCCGGTAGGCGAGCGTGGCGCAGCGGTCGAGAGCCGCGTTGCGCTCCTCCTGAGTGGTGAGGGGGTAGTCGCCTCGGACGGCGGGGACGGCGGTAACACTGACCCAGATCGGGTACCAAGCGGCACGGTTGCCGCCTGCGGGTACCTCCGTCATCACATACCTTGTCAGGTAGTCAAGCCCCGCGGTGGACACGCCCTGCACCCGGTCGACGTCCACGGCCGCGGCGTGGAAGCGGTCGCGGTAGCGCTGGGCGATCTCGGATTCGGCGAGAGTGCGCGTAGTGGTGCCGTGCCGGACATGCACGCGGAAGTTGTAGTCGTTGCCGGGCGCCGCAACGGCGTGGGGCATCTGGGTGCTCAGCGGCACCGTGATCACCCAGTAGATCTTGCCTTCGTCGGCGGCCTTCAGGGGGCCCACGCTCACATTCGGGACGACGGGCTGGATCCAGTTGGCGAGGACCGAACGGATCCACTCCTCACCACGGCCGGGAGTCGGCTCGAAGGGAGCCAGAGCGTGGGCGTGGTCCTGCTTGCCGTCGTCGACCCCGATGACGAGCAGACCGCCGACCGTGTTGGCCATGGCCGCCACGTCCTTGGCCAGTTCCTTCTTGCCCGCGTCGCTGCCCGGGTAGAAGTCCTTCTTCCAGTCAAGATCGGCGCCCTCGGGTATCCGGTTGTCGACCGCGCGCTGCAGATCGGCCTCGGCGAGGTCGTCAGGGTGCCGTCCCAGGGCGGCGGTGAGCCGTGCGGGCAGAGCCATCGGTTCTCCAGTTCACCAGGTGCAATACCGGCGTACGCCAGCTCGACCACGCTAAACGGGCACACCTGACTATCACCATGCATTCCCGCAAAGCGCCATGGCGTGGGCGTCCGCGGTGCTGTGGTCGATCTCCGGCAGCACAGGCACCCGCGCCGCTGGCGCACCCACCCCGGGCAGCAGCGGAGCAACCAGCTTCCACTGCGCATTGGTCAGTTCATGCCGATGCACCCATGTCAGGCTCCTGCCCGGAACAACAGCAGAGCCACCCTTCGGACAAGAGCCATCAGACACGCCCTAGGCGGGGATGCGGCCCCGCCCCCGCCCCCCCGGGACCGCCCCCGCCGTCAGTTGTCGAAGTGTTCCGCGCGGTGGGCGCGCCAGCGTTCCAGGAGTAGGGGGAGTTCCGCGCCGACGAATTCGAAGAAGGCGAGGGTTTCGGCGAGGCGGGCGGCCGCCGGGGCGTCCGGGGGGAGGGAGGTGAGGCCCTGGCGGAGGGTGTTCTCCCAGCGGAGGAGGATCTGTTCGCGGCTGCCCAGTGCCTCGTACCACTGGTTCGAGTGGATGCGGTAGTGCTCCCGGCGCGAGCCCGGCTCGCGTTCGCGGGAGACCATGCCGACGGTGGAGAGATAGCGGACCGCGCTGGAGACGGCGGCCGGGCTGACCTTCAGCCGTTCGCCGAGTTCCGCGGCCGTCAGGGAGCCCTTGTCGGAGACGAGGAGCGCCGCGAAGATCCGGGCCGGCATCCGGGCCATGCCCGCTTCCACCAGCTGGGCGGCGAAGCGTTCGACGAATGCCGCGACCGCGGTGTCGCCGTTCTGCTGCTGCTCGGTCGTCATGGCTGAATCCTCACGATTCGATCATCCCGTGTCATCGCCGTCGGCGGCACGCGGCCCCTCGATTTTATACGCTTCATTAACTTCACAAATTTCTGAAGGAAGCGTATGTTCGGAATCATGACGAAGGCCATCACGGTTTCCGGACTGCGCAAGTCCTTCGGCCGGACCCGGGCGCTCGACGGTCTCGACCTGGAGGTCGGGGCCGGGGAGGTCCATGGCTTCCTGGGGCCCAACGGCTCGGGGAAGTCGACCGCGATCCGGGTGCTGCTCGGGATGCTGCGCGCCGATGCGGGCAGGGTGGAGCTGCTCGGCCGGGATCCCTGGCGGGACGCGGTCGAACTGCACCGGCGGCTCGCCTATGTCCCCGGGGACGTCACGCTGTGGCGCAATCTCTCCGGCGGCGAGGTGATCGACCTGTACGGACGGCTCCGCGGGGGTCTCGACCGGACCCGGCGGGCCGAGCTGATCGAACGGTTCGAGCTCGACCCCACGAAGAAGGGGCGGACCTACTCCAAGGGGAACCGGCAGAAGGTCGCCCTGGTCGCGGCCTTCGCGTCCGACGTGGACGTTCTCGTCCTCGACGAGCCGACCTCGGGTCTCGACCCGCTGATGGAGGGGGTTTTCCAGGAGTGTGTCATCCAGGAACGCGACCGGGGCCGGACGGTCCTGCTGTCGTCGCACATCCTCTCCGAGGTGGAGACCCTCTGCGACCGGGTCAGTATCGTGCGCCGTGGCCGGACGGTGGAGACGGGTTCGCTCGCCGGCCTCCGGCATCTGACGCGTACCAGCGTCTCCGCCGAACTCGCCGGCCCGCCGGACGGGCTGACGCGGCTGCCCGGTGTGCACGATCTCGACGTCCGGGGCACCCGGGTCCGGCTCCAGGTCGACACGGACCGGCTGGACACGGTTCTCAGGGTGCTCCTGGATTCCGGCGTACGGTCGCTGACCAGCACCCCGCCGACGCTGGAGGAGCTGTTCCTGCGGCACTACGGAGGGGCGGGGGCGGCGCCTCCGGAGGGCGAGGGGCCGGTGGTCCCGGAGGGCGGGGACCCGGTGGTCCCGGCGGCTCCGGTGGTCCCGGCACCCGGAGCGGCAGCGCCCCGGGCTCCCGGGCCGGGGCCCGCGGGTGCGGCGCCGGGGCGGGAGAGCGGGCGGTGAGCGGCGTGGTGTCCCTGCCCGCGACGGCTCCCCGCGCCCGCCGCGCCCTCGCCTTCGCCGGGACCGGCACCCTCCTCCGGCTCGCCCTGCGCCGGGACCGGATCGCGCTCCCGGCCTGGGTGCTCGCGCTCTCCCTGGTCCTGGTCAGCGGCGCCGGTACCGTCGAGAGCCTCTACGGAACCGCCGCCGAACGCGCCGAACTGGCCCGCTCCCTGGCCGTCAACGGTTCACTGCGCGCCTTCTACGGGCCCGTCCACGGCGATTCCCTCGGCGGACTGGTGGCCTGGCGGTTCGGCGGCACCGTCACCGTGCTGGCCGCCCTGATGAGCCTGCTCCTCGTCGTACGGCACACCCGCGAGGAGGAGGAGACGGGCCGTCAGGAAATGATCGCCTCCGGCGCCGTCGGCCGCAGGGCCGCGCTCACCGCCGCCCTGCTCACCGCCCTCGCCGCCAATGCGGGCATCGCCCTCCTGGTCACCGCCGGACTCTCGGGGCCCACCGGGGACACCGCCGGATCCCTCGCGCTCGGCCTGGCCGCCGGCGGGACCGGGATGCTCTTCGCCGCGCTCGCCGCCGTCGCCGCCCAGCTGGCCGGGAGCGCCCGGCTCGCCCGGGGCCTGACCGGCGCCGCGCTCGGGCTCGCCTTCGCGCTCCGCGCGGCGGGCGACGCGGGTGACACGGGCGGCGGCAGTGCCGGAGGCTCCGTCCTGACCTGGCTCTCCCCGCTCGGCTGGGCCGGGAACCTCCGCCCGTTCGCCGCCGAACGCTGGTGGGTCCTGGCGCTGATCGCCGCCGCCGTACTGTTCCAGACCGCCGTCGCCTACGCCCTCGCGGACCGCCGGGACCTCGGACTGAGCTTCCTGCCCGCCCGGCCCGGCCCCGCCGAGGGCGGCCTCACCGGCGCCGGGGCGCTGGCCCGGCGGCTCCAGCGCGCCTCCCTGCTGGGCTGGACCGCCGGTTTCCTGCTCGCCGGGATCGTCTTCGGCTCGATGGCGGGCGGCGTCGCCGACCTGGTCGGCGAGAACGAGGGCACCCGCGAGATCTTCGAGCGGCTCGGCGGGCAGACCGCCCTGACCGGCGCCTTCCTGGCCGCGATGGCCGGACTCTTCGGCCTGGTCGCGGCGGTGTTCACGGTCGGATCGGTGCTGCGGCTGCACGGCGAGGAGGCCGGCCGGCGGGCCGAGCCCGTACTCGCCGGTGCCGTCGGCCGGACCACCTGGGCCGCCGGACATCTGGTGATCGCCTTCGGCGGCGCCGCGGTCGTCATGGCCGCCGCCGGAACCGGCCTCGCCATCGGCCACGGCGAGGACGCCGGATCCGTGATCGGGGCGGCCCTCGTCCTGCTCCCGGCGGTCTGGACCCTCGGCGGGCTCGCCGTCCTGGTCTACGGCCTCTTCCCCCGGTACACGGCGGCCGCCTGGTCCGTCACCGGCCTCTGCCTCGCCGTCGGCTGGCTCGGCCCGGCGCTGGACCTGCCCGGTGCCGTACTGGAGCTGTCCCCGTACGCCCATCTCCCGAAAATGCCGGGCGCCGCGATGGACTGGCCCCCGTTCCTGATCCTGACGGCGCTCGCCGCGGCCCTGGTGACCGCGGGCCTGACCGCGCTGCGCCGCCGCGACCTGCTGACGGAGTGAGGGGGCGGAGTGAAGGGGGGGGGGCGGGGCAAGGGGAGTGACGCGGCGAAATGAGGGGGCACATCCGTGCATACGTCAGCATGCTTGAGGTATGTCCTCCACGACGCGCATCACCGTCACGCTGCCCAGCGACCAGGTGGCGGAGTTCCGCAAGCTCACGGACAACGTCTCCGGCCGGATAGCCGAGGCGGTGGCCCGCCGGATCCGCCATCGGCTTCTGGGCGACGGCCTCCGGCGCCACCAGGAGGAACACGGGAGCTTCAGCGCCCAGGAACTCGCGGAAGCCCGCGCCAGGATCCTCGGTACGGCGTCCGATGGCGCGGACATGGCGTGAACGAGCGCCGCGTGAACGAGCGCGCCGAGACGGTTGTCCCGGACTCCGACGGGCTCTCGGCCCGGGCGGCGCAGGACCGGAAGTGCCTGGCGTCCGGGTCGTTCCGCTCCGAGCCCCCCGGCGGCCGCCCGCCTACAGCTCCACCGGCAGTGCCCGGACCCCCCTGATCACATAGCCCGGCTGCCACTCCGGCTCCCCGGCGAGGCGCATCGTCGGGGCCTCGCGGAGGAGTTCGCCGAAGGAGGCCGCGAGTTCGATGCGGGCCAGCGGGGCGCCCAGGCAGAAGTGGATGCCGGCGCCGAAGGTGATGTGCGGATTGTCGGCGCGGGCCAGGTCGAGGGTGTCCGGGTCGGTGAAGCGGGCCGGGTCGCGGTTGGCCGAGCCGAAGAGCAGGGCGAGTTCCGCGCCGCGCGGGACGACCGTGCCGCCGATCTCGATATCGTCGAGGACCCAGCGTTCGAACATCTGGAGCGGGGTGTCGAACCGCATCAGCTCCTCCACCGCCGTCGGCAGCAGGGAGTGGTCGGCGCGGAGCGCGGCCAGCTGCTCCGGGTGGCGGAAGAGCGTCCACCAGCCGTTGGCCGTGGTGTTGACGGTCGCCTCGTGGCCCGCGTTCAGCAGCAGCACACAGGTGGAGATCATCTCCTGCTCGCTGAGCCGGTCGCCCTCGTCGTACGCGGCGATCAGCGCCGAGATCAGGTCCTCGCCGGGGTTCGTACGCCGCTCGGCGATCAGCATCCGCAGATAGGCGGAGAATTCGAGCGATGCCGTGACCGCCCGGCGCGCGGTCTCCTCCGACGGGTTCAGTTCGAACATCCCGCAGATATCGGCGGACCAGGGCCGCAGCAGATACCGGTCCTCCTCCGGGACCCCCAGCATCTCCGCGATCACCGCCACCGGCAGCGGTTCGGCGACGTCCGCCAGCAGGTCCCCGCCGCCCGCCTTCCGCAGTCCGGCGACCAGTTCGGCCGCCAGCCGCCGTACGGTCGGCTCCAGCGCGGCCACCGTCCGGGGGGTGAACGCCTTGGTGACCAGCCGCCGGATCCGGGTGTGGTCGGGGGCCTCCAGATCGAGGATCCCGTGGTCGTTGAGGGTGTGGAAGGGCTCGTGCTCCGGCGGCGGGGGCGTCCGGCCGAACTCCTCGTGGGTGAAGCGGTGGAGGTACGTCCGCCCCAGCCTGCGGTCCCGCAGCAGCGCCGACACATCCGCGTAGTGGGGGACGAGCCACTGCCGCGTCGGCTCGAACCAGTGCACCCGCCCATCGGACCGCAGCCGCTCGTAGGCGGGGTACGGATCGGCGACGAAGGCGGGCGACCATGGCTCGAAAAGTGCGTCCATATCCGGACGCTAACCGCCGGAAGGGGCCGCTGACCAGGCCCCCACCAGCACAGATGCCGAAAATCTATGAAGGTGTGACGAGCCGGGCCTCGTAGGCGAAGACAGCGGCCTGGGTACGGTCCCGCAGCCCCAGCTTCACCAGCACCCGGCTCACATGGGTTTTGATGGTCGACTCGGCCACCACCAGGTGCTCGGCGATCTCCGCGTTCGACAGCCCCTGCGCGATCAGGACCAGCACCTCCGTCTCCCGCTCCGTGAGATCCCCGACCTGGGCCACGGCCCCCGACTTCGGCGCCTGGGTGAGCCGGGAGAACTCGGTGATCAGCCGGCGGGTCACGGTCGGCGCCAGCAGCGCCTCGCCCGCGGCGACCACCCGGACGCCGTCGGCGAGCTGCCGGGCCGAGGCGTCCTTCAGCAGGAACCCGGAGGCCCCGGCGCGCAGCGCCTGGTAGACGTACTCGTCGAGGTCGAAGGTGGTGAGCACCAGCACCTTGGTGTCGGGGAACGAGGCGACGATCTCCCGGGTGGCGTCGATGCCGTTCAGCTCCGGCATCCGGATGTCCATCAGGACGATGTCGGGGGACAGCTCGGCGACCCTGGCGACCGCCTCGCGGCCGTTGACGGCCTCGCCGACGACCTCGATGTCCGGCATGGCGTTGAGCAGGACGGAAAAGCCCTCCCGGACCATCATCTGGTCGTCGCAGATCAGGACCCGGATGGTGGGGGCGGTCACGACGGCTTCTCCTCGGTGGTGGCGGGTGCGGCGGCGGGCTTCTCCAGGATGACGGCCCCCCGGTCCGCCGCCGCCGCGGGGGTGCCCGGGTTTCCGGTGGCCCGGGCCCGCGCGGGTGCTGCCACCGGCTCGGCCTCCGGCTCCGGCTCCACGGGGGCGACCGGGACGAACGCGGTCACCTCGTACCCGCCGTCCGCCGTCGCGCCGGCCGTCAGCTCGCCGCCGAGCATCGCGATCCGCTCCCGCATCCCGGTGATCCCGTGCCCGGCGCCCGGCGACGGCTGCACCGGCCCGCTCGGCGCGGTGTTCACCACCCGCAGCCCGAGGCCTCCGAGGACATAGCTGACCTCGACCCGGGCCGTGGCACCGGGCGCATGGCGCAGTGCATTGCTCAGCGCTTCCTGGACGATGCGGTACGCGGACAGCTCGACGCCCTGGGGCAGCACGCGGACCGCTCCGGTGACGACCTTCTCCGCGTCGAGGCCGGTCTCCCGGACATTGGCGATCAGACCGTCGAGGTCGGCGAGGACGGGCTGGGGCGCGTCGGGTGCCTCGTAGTCCGCCGCGCGGACGACCCCGAGGATGCGGCGCAGCTCGGTCAGGGCGGAGACGGCGTTCTCGCGGATGGTGGCGAAGGCCTTCACCAGCTCCTCGGGCGGGTCCTCGACCCGGTAGGGCGCGGCCTCGGCCTGGATGGCGACCACGGACATGTGGTGGGCGACGACGTCGTGCAGCTCACGGGCGATGGTGGTGCGCTCCTCCAGCACGGTCCGCTTGTCGCGCTCCACGGCGGTCACGGTCCGCTCGGCACGCACCTGCTGGTCGGCGGTCCTGCGGACGCTGATGGCGACGGCCACCACGAGCACCATGGCGGAGCCCAGGAACATCTGCGGATTGTTCTGGAAGTAGTAGTCGCCGATGACGATCTCGGCGCCGACGCTGCTGGCGGTGGTGAGCAGCCACATCCAGGCCGCGGTCCTGGGCCGGGACCGGACCGCGATCACGAACATGATCAGCAGATGGGCGACGAAGGCGCCCGGCAGCCAGTGGTAGGAGTCGTAGTAGCCGGTGAACAGCGAGGTCCAGGTGGGCGCGGTCAGGGTGAGCCAGAAGGCGCCGACGGGCCGGATCACGGCGAGGGCGATCAGCGCCGCGGGCAGCATGTTCTCGAAGAACATGTCGGCGTTCAGGCCCTGGTAGACGAGTCCGGCGAGGGCGATGACGGCCGCGACGGAGAGCATGAAGGCGTGCGGTATCCACCGCACGACCTGGCGTACCGGGGCGGGGAGCCTGCCGAACAGGGGCCCGTCGGTCCGCATCGGCGGCAGGGGCCGGTAGGCGAAGGCGTCATGGATGAGGTCCTCGCGTAGGCCGTGGAGGACCCCGACGGCGAGGCGGTATTCGGGGCTGCGGGTCGTCTCGGTCACGACATCGACGGTACGGGGCCCGACCAGGCACGTCGTCCGTACGGATACGGATCCTGTGGTGTCCGCCTCAAGGACTACGGCCCCCGTCTCAGGAGGGGCGCCGGGCCCCTGCCGGGCCCCTGCGGGGGTGCCTAGGGGGGTTCCGGTACGGCGCCGGGCGGGCCGCGACCGGGGCCGTACCGGCGGCCGGGCGGCCCCGCGGGAGCCCCCGCCCGCGGCCTCGGCGTGTGCCGTAGGAGCCCCCCGCCCGCGGCCTCAGCGCGCTCCCGGCCTCAGCGCGCTCCCGGCCTCAGCGCGGCCCCCGGCCTCAGCGCGCCCGCGGCCTCAGTACGGCCCCGGCCTCAGCGCGCCCCCGGCCGGAGGCTGACCGGAAGCGTCAGGCCCCAGGCGCCCGCCCGCAGCACCCAGGTCCTGGTGCGGACCGGGCCGCTGACCGTGGTGTCCGCGCGGTAGCGGAAATCCGGTCCGGAGACCGTCACCGTCGACGCCTTCACGGTGACCGCACGGCCCGGCGCGGGATGGTGCACGGTGACCTCCGCCCGGCCGTGCGCCGTACGCAGTGTGACTCCTGCCACCTCCTCGTGGAGATCGCAGAGCAGGGCGCCGTCCGCCTCCACCCGCAGCCGGTGGCCCGGGCCGGGCCCGGGTGCCGGGGCCGGGCGCCGCGCCCCGCCGCGCCGCCCCCGGAAGAGCGCCCGCCAGGCACCCCGCAGCGCGGTCCCGGCGCCGCCGCGGGCGGCCGGGGCCGGGATGGCCACATCGCCGACCACGATGCCGTCGCTCTCGTCGACCAGCAGGTCCAGCCGCCGTACCACCCCGTCCAGCACCGCGCGGGCCGCCGCGACCGGCCCGGGCGGTACGCCGAGGGAGTGCGCGAGCCCCACCCCGGGCCCCACCGGCACCAGCGACAGCGCGCCGTCGCCCGCCCGGAGGTCCCGGTGCAGCAGGGCCACCGCACGCAGCAGCGCCCGGTCGTCACCGACGATCACGGGCCGCCGCGAGCCCCGCCGGGCCAGTGCCCTGGCGAACTCCTCGGGGCTCTCCGGAAGACAGATTTTCGCCCGCGAGCCACCGCACAGAACATCCTTCGCGATCCGCACGGACTCGCCGTCATTACGGCGGGCGACCGGGTCGATGACCACCAGGAGCTGGTCGTGAGCCGACACCTCGGTCCTTCCTCGGGTAGCATCTTTGTGCAAGAGCCCCTTGCGCGATTGCGCCAGGGGCTTCGTCTATTCCGGGGCAACCGGTCCAATGGATCCAGGACGAACGAGGGACGCACTGATCCCCCTGACCTTGGACATGCCCCGCCCGGAAGGGGTGTACGCCTGTGCCCGCACTTGTGCTGCTCGGTGCTCAGTGGGGTGACGAGGGCAAGGGGAAGGCCACCGACCTGCTCGGTGGATCCGTCGACTATGTGGTGCGCTACCAGGGCGGCAACAACGCCGGCCACACGGTCGTCGTCGGCGACCAGAAGTACGCGCTGCACCTCCTCCCCTCCGGCATCCTCTCGCCGGGGTGTACCCCGGTCATCGGCAACGGCGTGGTCGTCGACCCGGCCGTGCTGCTCTCCGAGCTGAGCGGGCTCAACGACCGGGGAATCGACACCTCGAAGCTGCTGATCAGCGGAAACGCCCATCTGATCACCCCGTACAACGTCACCCTGGACAAGGTGACGGAACGGTTCCTCGGTACCCGCAAGATCGGTACGACGGGCCGGGGCATCGGCCCCACCTACGCCGACAAGATCAACCGGGTCGGTATCCGCGTCCAGGACCTCTACGACGAGTCGATCCTCGTCCAGAAGGTCGAGGCGGCGCTGGAGGCCAAGAACCAGCTCCTCGCCAAGGTCTTCAACCGCCGGGCCATCGAGTCCGAGCGGATCGTCGAGGAGATGCTCCAGTACGCGGACCGGATCCGGCCGTACGTCGCCGACACCACGCTGATCCTGAACAACGCCATCGACGAGGGCAAGGTCGTCCTCTTCGAGGGCGGCCAGGGCACCCTGCTGGACGTCGACCACGGCACGTACCCCTTCGTCACCTCGTCGAACCCGACGGCGGGCGGCGCGTGCACGGGTGCGGGCGTCGGACCCACCAAGATCAGCCGGGTCATCGGCATCCTCAAGGCGTACACCACCCGCGTCGGCGCCGGCCCGTTCCCGACGGAGCTGTTCGACGAGGACGGCGAGGCGCTGCGCCGGATCGGCGGCGAGCGCGGTGTGACCACCGGCCGCGACCGCCGCTGCGGCTGGTTCGACGCGGTGATCGCCCGCTACGCGACCCGGGTCAACGGTCTGACGGACTTCTTCCTCACCAAGCTGGACGTCCTCACGGGCTGGGAGCAGATCCCGGTCTGCGTCGCGTACGAGATCGACGGCAAGCGGGTCGAGGAGCTGCCGTACTCGCAGACCGACTTCCACCACGCCAAGCCGATTTACGAGATGCTGCCGGGCTGGTCGGAGGACATCACGAAGGCCAAGACCTTCGCCGACCTGCCGAAGAACGCGCAGGCGTACGTGAAGGCGCTGGAGGAGATGTCGGGCGCGCCGATCTCGGCGATCGGTGTCGGCCCCGGCCGTACCGAGACCATCGAGATCAACTCCTTCCTCTGAGCACCCTCTGAGCATCCTCTGATGCAGTGACCCCCGGGGCCGGGCCGCGGCCCCGGGGGGTTCACCGGAACGCCGGACGGCGCCCGGGCGGGACCTGCGCGGATCCGCCCGGGCGCCGTCGTATGCGCCCCCTGTATGTGCTCATCCGTCTAATGGCGCGTTGCGGCGATTCCCGGTTGCCCGTCCCGGCGGCAGGTTACGTATGGCCACGGCAAGTAGCCGAGTGTGACCGAGAGGGATGGTTGTCCTATGCGTTCTGTTCTGAAGGCGAGTGCCGCGGTGGTTGCGGCGGCCGGCGCGCTGGCCCTGGGGCTGTCCGGTACGGCGACGGCGGGCGCGCCGGTGCCGGTGGCGGAGAAGGCCGCGGCCGCGGTGTTCGTCAAGAACGTCACGCTGCGGCTGGCGAGCGACCCGGGCCAGGCCGCCGACGTCAGCGGCGCGTCGACGACGAACGGCGCCTCGGTCATCCAGTGGGCGCTCACCCGCAACGCCAACCAGCGCTGGGAGGCGGAGGCCACGGACAGCGGGTACTACCGCTTCCAGTCGGTGAACAGCGGGTTCTGTCTGAACGTCCAGGGCGGCGGCAACGAGGACGGCGCCCAGATCATCCAGTACACCTGCGGGGCCGCGGCCAACGAGCAGTGGAAGTTCGTCGCCAAGGGCACCGGCTACCAGATCGTGGCCCGCTCCAGCAACAAGTGCCTCAACGTCCAGGGCGGGGTCGGCCAGGGCCGCAACCTCATCCAGTACACCTGCACCGCGGACGGCGCCGCGAACGATGTCTGGCTGCCGGTCTGGGAGACCGTCTGACGGTGACGGTACGGGCCGCCGCCGTTCAGTTCCGGCGGCGGCCCCGGCCGCGGCTGTCCCGGGGGCGCTCCTGGGGACGTCCTTGGGGCACGCGTTTCTCCAGGAACGCCCAGACGCCGAAGAGGACGGTGGTGGCCGTGGCCGTCCAGAGCACAGGGGCCACCCAGACCGGCGCGGACGAGACCCGTTCGGTCCCGTCGTAGACGCACCACTGGTCGGGCGGGAAGGCGTCGTAGCCGGTATCGGTGAGATCACCGGAAGCCGCCGCGTAGCGGCAGTCGTGGGACTCCGGCAGCAGCATCAGCAGAGCCGTCGTATAGGCGACGCTCAGTGCGATGAAGGACCAGCTGAAAGCGGTCCATAAGGGGCTGCGGTCCGTGTGGGGGCCGGGGGCGCAGGCGGTCATCCCCACATGATGCGGATGGTGGTGGGGGGCGGGGCGCGTGGGGTGGGTGTTGCGTCTGGGGCAAATGCGATACGGGGCCGGAAAGGTGACCGCGGGTGGATCGTCGCCCGGGCCGACGGGCCGGAGTTCTACGGGTCGTGAAAGTACCTTGGTCCGGAGGTAATTGACGAGCAGTCATTTCATCGGGCCGGAATAGCATGGGAGTGTGACCTCCTTTCCGGAAGACCTGTTACGCCGGCGGATCCGCGAAGAGGACCGTGACGCTGTCGTCCGGCGTCTCCAGGAGGCGTACGCGGAAGGGCATCTCACCCATGAGGAGATGGATGCCCTCCTGGGCCGGGCCCTCGCCGCCCGGACCGGTGGTGATCTCGCGGCCGTGCTGTCGGCCCTCCCGGCGGAGCCCTCCGGCACCGTGTCCGAGATCGGGTCGGCGAGCGGCCGGATACGCCGCACCGGCGCCTGGCGGGTGCCGCGGATCCTCAAGGTGACTTCGGCGTTCGGCGGCGTCCGGCTGGACCTGACCCGGGCGGTCATCGAGCATCCGGTGGTCGATATCCGGCTCCGGCTCGGCACGGGCGGCGCGCGGATCAAAGTCCCGCGCCACGCGGTCGTGGAGGTCGACGGTCTGACCGCGGTCTGGAAGGCACCGCGCTACCGGCCGCGTGCCGTGCGCCGCGGCGGCGGTCCGCTGATCCGCATCTCCGGCACCATGGGCCTCGGCCGTCTGAAGGTCCGCCACGCCCGCTGGTGAGGGGCAGGGGTGGCCGTTCGGACGGCCACCCCCCGCCGGCTACACCACCGCCCGTACCCCGTCCTCCGCCGCACCGGCCGCGAACTGCGTGTCGTGCAGCTCCGCGTACCGGCCACCGGCCGCCAGCAGCGTGTCGTGCGTGCCGCGCTCCACCACCCGGCCGTCCTCGACCACCAGGATCTGGTCGGCCGCCCGGACCGTCGACAGCCGGTGCGCGACGACCAGGGCCGTACGGTCGGCGAGCGCGTCCGCCAGGGCCGCCTGGACCGCCGCCTCCGAGGTGTTGTCGAGATGCGCGGTCGCCTCGTCCAGGATCACCACCCGCTGCCGGGCCAGCAGCAGCCGGGCGATCGTCATCCGCTGGCGCTCACCGCCGGAGAGCCGGTAGCCGCGTTCGCCGACGACGGTGTCCAGACCGTCCGGGAGGTCCCGTACGAGCGGGGCCAGCCGGGCCCGCTCCAGCGCCGACCAGAGTTCGTCCTCGGTCGCCTCGGGCCGGGCCAGCAGCAGGTTCGCCCGTACGGACTCGTGGAACAGGTGCCCGTCCTGGGTGACCATGCCGACGGTGGCCCGCAGCGACTCCGCCGTCAGCTCGCGTACGTCGATCCCGCCGATCCGGATCGCGCCCGCGTCCACGTCGTACAGCCGCGGCAGCAGACCCGCGATCGTCGACTTGCCCGCGCCCGAGCTGCCGACCAGCGCGATCGTCTGCCCCGGCTCGGCGCGGAACGAGATGCCCTTGAGGACCTCCTCGCCGCCGCGGGTGTCCAGCGCGGCGACCTCCTCCAGCGAGGCCAGCGAGACCTTCTCGGCGGACGGATAGCCGAACCGTACGCCGTCGAACTCGACCGACAGGGCACCGCCGGGGGTCTCCCGGGCATCGTCCCGCTCCTCGATCAGCGGCTTCAGGTCCAGGACCTCGAAGACCCGCTCGAAGCTCACCAGCGCGCCCATCACCTCGACCCGGGCCCCGGCCAGCGCGGTCAGCGGGGCGTACAGCCGGGTCAGCAGCAGGGCGAGGGCGACGACCGCGCCGGGCTCCATGCTGCCGCGCAGGGCGTACCAGCCGCCGAGCCCGTAGACCAGTGCCAGCGCCAGCGCGGAGACCAGGGTCAGCGCGGTGATGAACACGGTCTGCGCCATCGCCGTCCGTACGCCGATGTCCCGGACCCGGCGGGCCCGTTCGGCGAACTCGCGCGACTCCTGGTCGGGCCGCCCGAAAAGCTTCACCAGGGTGGCGCCCGGCGCGGAGAACCGCTCGGTCATCCGGGTGCCCATCTCCGCGTCCAGCCGGGCCCCTTCGCGCTGGAGCGCGGCCATCCGGGTCCCCATCCGCCGCGCCGGCAGCACGAACACCGGCAGCAGCACCAGCGCGAGGAGGGTGATCTGCCACGACAGGGTGAGCATCACGATCAGCGTGAACACCAGGGTCACCAGGTCCCCGGCGACCCCGGACAGGGTGGTGCTGAAGGCCCGCTGTGCGCCGATGACGTCGTTGTTGAGCCTGCTGACGAGGGCGCCGGTACGGGTCCGGGTGAAGAACGCGACGGGCATTTTCTGGACATGGTCGAACACGGCCCGCCGCAGGTCGAGGATGAGCCCCTCGCCCAGCCGCGCGGAGAGCAGCCGCTCGTACAGGCCGAGCCCGGCCTCGGCGACCGCGATCACCGCGATGACGACGGCCAGTTGTACGACGGTGTCCACCGGCCCGCCGCGGACGATCGTGTCGACCACCCGCCCGGCGAGTACGGGGGTCGCGACGGCCAGCAGCGCGGTGAGCACGCTCAGCCCCAGGAACTGGAAGATCCGCTTTCGGTGAGGTCGCGCGAACCCTCCGATCCGGCGCAGGCTCGCGCGGTTGAAGGGACGCTGGTCCTGTTCGGCGTGCATCGCCCGGTAGGCCTGCACCCAGGCCGTGGTCTCCATACTCATGCCGGGAACGGTAGGACCTCAACCAATCTTGAGGTCAAGGGTCTTATCTGCGGGGCAGACTGCAAAGAGTTCTTCGCAAACAAGTCTTTGCAAAGAACTCTCCGCGTTCTAGCGTGTGTTGGGTGACCGACGCGACGCACGGGCCGCAGAGCCCGCACCCGGTAGAGGATTCCGTTGCCCTGGACGCCGACGGACTGCGTGCCATGGCGCATCCGGTACGGGTGCAGCTGGTCGGGCTGCTGCGAAAACACGGGCCGTCGACGGCCACCCGGCTCGCGGAGCGGCTGGGCGTGAACTCCGGTACGGCCAGCTACCATCTGCGGCGGCTCGGCGCGGCCGGGTTCGTCGAGGAGGACACCGGGCGCGGCAACGCGCGGGAGCGCTGGTGGCGCTCGGTGCACCGGATGACGACGTTCGACAGCCGGGAGCTGGCCGACCGGGAGCCCGAGGCAACCCTGGCCTTCCTGCAGTCCGTCGCCGCCGCGTACACCCTGCGCACCCAGCAGACGCTGAACGAACTGCAGACCATGCCGAGTGAATGGCGGGACGCCTTCGACCTGAGCAACTGGGCGCTGCGGCTCACACCGGAAGAGACCGTCGCCCTGCGGGAGGAGCTGAGGGCCGTCATCGTCCGGTACCGCCCGGACACACCGGAGACGGCGGCGAGCGCTCCGGCGGGCGCCGAGCGGGTGGGCGTGGTCACGCACCTCCTGCCGGAGCCGGAGGCGCATTCCGGCCCGGCGGGGGACTCCGGGGCCGGGGCCGCGGCGGCGGAGCTGCCGTGATACCGGACGCTCCGGCCGCGGCCGCCATACCCGGCGGGCGGTCCTTACGGCCGCTGGCCGGAGTGCTGGCGGCCATGGCCGTATCGCTGACCGGTACCCGGGTGTCCGCGATCGCCCTCCCCTGGTTCGTCCTGGTCACCACCGGCAGCGCCACCCTGACCGGGCTGGTGGCCTTCTTCGAGCTGGCGCCCTATGTGGTGGTCAAGGCGTTCACCGGACCGCTGGTGGACCGGATCGGCCCGCGGACCGTCTCCTGGGCGACGGATCTCACCAGCGCGGCCGCGGCCGCCGCGGTGCCCCTGCTCCACGCCCTGGAACTGCTGTCCTTCCCGCTGCTGCTGGCCCTGGTCGCGGTGATCGGCGCCGCCCGCGGGCCCGGCGACCTGGCGAAGGAGGTCATGGTCCCCGAGGCGGCGGAGCGCGGCGGGATACCGCTGGAGCGGGCCACCGGCCTGTCCGCTGTCACCGAACGCCTTGCCGCCACTCTCGGCCCGGCGGCCGGTGGTGCCCTGGTCACGCTGCTCGGCCCGCTGACCGGGCTCGCCGTCAACGCGGTCTGCTTCGCCCTCGGCTCGGTGATCATCGCCCTGGTGCTGCCGGGCCGTACGGGAGCCCCGCCGCGGACCGGAGCGCGGGAAGCGGGTTACTGGAAACGTTTCGGCGAGGGCTTCGCCTTTCTGCGCGGTGAGCCGCTGATGCTCACCGTCATCGTGATGGTGAGCATCACCAATCTGCTCGACGCGGCGTTCATGACGGTCCTGCTGCCGGTCTGGGCCAGGGAGTCGGGCAACGGCCCGGCCGCGATCGGCCTCACCGCCACCGCGACGGGTGCCGCGGCGGTCGCCGGCAGCCTGATCGCCGCGGCGGCCGCCCACCGGCTGCCGCGCAGGGCCGTGTTCTTCACCGGCTTCCTGCTGGCCGGAGCCCCGAAGTTCCTGATCCTCGCCTCCGGCGCCCCACTCGGCGCCGTCCTGGCGGTCTTCGCCGTCGGCGGCTTCGGCGCGGGCTTCCTCAACCCGGTCGTCGGCGCCGTCGTCGTCGAACGGGTCCCGCGCCGGATGCTGGGCCGGGTCAGCGCCCTCGGCGACTCCCTGGCCTGGACGGGCATCCCCCTCGGCGGCCTGCTCGCGGGGGCGGCGGTGGCCGCCGCGGGACTCGTACCCGTACTGCTCGTCTGCGGCTCCCTGTACTTCCTCACCACGAACCTGGCGGGACTCCGGCCGGAGTGGCGCGAGCTGGACCGCCGGGGCGGAAGGGACGCCGGACAGCGGCCCTCCGGGGAAGGCGTGCCACGGGGCGGTGCGGATCTCAGGAAGTGACGGGCCCGGGAGGGAATGTGGCCTTCCGGAGAGGTCCGCCGCGGACCCGGCCACCGACAGTGGCGGCCGGGCCCACGGGCGGCTGTCCGTCCCGGAACGGCCCGTGACCCGGTTCGTCCGGTGCCGGACGGCTACCGGCTGCGCAGAACGCCGGACCAGCGCAGAACGGTCGAGCCACCGGTGACCTTGACCGCCACCTCCACGACCCGGCCGTCGGCGAGACGGACGGTCCGGATCACCTGGCTGACAACGGCGCCGCTCTCGGTCAGCCCGAGGACGTCCTTCTCCGCGGGAGTGGGAAGCCGGGACGTGACCTCTTCGAGGACATGATCCTGCTCCATCCCGAGGCGCTCGGCGGCCAACTCCCTTGAGCCGCCGGTGGAGACGGGCTCCGTCAACTCCGGTGTGGCAGCAATGACATAGGCGGGGTAGTAGGAACTGCTGATGTGGATGGGTGTGCCGTCGCGGCTGACGACGCGGCGGCGTACGTGGACCGGGGTACCGGGCGTGACATCGAGGCGCGCGGCCACCAGTTCATCCGCGCCGACCGTGCCGGTTTCCAGGACGCGGGAGGTCTCGCCCCCGCCGAGTGCCGTACCGGTGTGCCGGTGCAGACGTACCCGCGCCGAGACGTTGTTGCTGATCGGACCGGAGACGACCACGGCGGCATCCCGCCCGGGAAGAGTGAGCCCTTCCGCCTTGAGGACGCGGTAGGCGCGGCCCGCCGTCGTGTCGTCGACACCGAACTGTTCGCACACCTCTTGAAGTGACGGCATGGCGTCGCCGGGTGCGAGGACGCCGTCCTGAATCCCCCGCCGATAGTGCTCCGCGATGGCCGCGTATCCCACCTGGGCCATTCCGGTCTCCTCCCTGCCGGGCGCCGCACGGCTCCGGTGCCGGTGCGGCACTGCCCTTCCGAGGCTTCCAGGGTCCGGGCAGGGCGGCCAGCCGTGGCGGCGATGTCCACGCGAACGTGTCAGGAGGAGCCGGGCAGGCCGCGTACGGTGAGACGGTCGCCGTGCTGGAGGACGACGACGTAGTGCAGGCCGGTGTAGGTGCTGTCGCGGCTGCTGGAGTGGTACTCGTAGCGGGACAGCCAGACACCGAAGTAGTTGCGGTGGGCCTCTGCCGCTTGCAGTGCGCTGTTCGGTGTCGCCATGGGAGCTGCCCTTCAGGGCTACGAGTCAGCCCGAGATGGGTTGGAAGGCGTATTCGAGCTGGTCGTGCAGCGGGCCGTGCTGCCATCGGCCCATGTTCTGCCGCAGCACCTTGAGTTCGCCGATATGGCGAGCCGATCCCGTCTCGGCGGCGATCCGTGCGGACTCGGCGGCGAGAGCCAGTGCCTGGTCGGGTTCGCCGAGAGCGGCGTGCGCGGTGGCCTGGCGGGCCAGATAGACCCCGGCTCGGCGTCGAGCGGTGTCCGGGACGGCGGAAGTGACCCGGTGCCACAGGGGTTTCGCTTCGGCGTGTAGGCCGAGACGGCCGTAGCAGGTGGCACGCTGGATGTCGAAGAAGAGGGGGTTCCTGGCCGCGGCCCCGCGCCCCCAGGGAGCAGGCGGTTGTTCGGGTCGGGACGCCGCGGTGTTCTGGGCCGTGTCGAGCAGCCGGTCGACGGCGGAGCGGTCTCCGAGCAGGGAATGACCGTGTGCCTGCTGGTACATCAACTGCATCCGGGCTACGGGCGGAAGCCCGGTCAGATGGAGTCCGCGTTCGCAGAGGGCCACGGCGGCCCGGCCGTCGCCCAGCTCGGTGTGGAGGTAGGCCAGGTTCGCCAGGGTGTAGGCGTGCAGGTCGGTGTCGCTGACGGTCTGGGCATCGGCCAGGGCCGCCGTGTGCCAGGAGCGGGCGGTTCCCCACTCTCCGGCGTCCTGGTGAAGCCACCCGGTGAGAACGGCGTAGGCCGCTGCCAGGCGCGTCAGATCGTCCCGCACCCGGCCCGAGGCCGTCCGTCCCAGGGCACTGATGAGCTGGTACTGCGCGGTGACCGTCGCCATCAGATCGTGTGGGCCGAGCACCATGTCGGCGGTCTGGTGAAGGGCAAGCTGCCGGGTGAAGTAGTCGAGGAGCTGGAGGTCCGTACGACCGGCTGCTCCGGCGGGAAGGGGACTGACCGCGGCGAAGGCGCCTCCCGCCCCGGCCGCGAGGAAATGCCTTCGCTTCACAGGATCCTCCTGAGGGTCGGGATCGGTGATGCAGCCGGGCGGCGGTGTGAACCCCAGCTCTGCGGGGGTGAGTCCGAAGGCTGCGCTCAGGACGGTTGCGGTGTCGGGGCGAGGCCAGCCGGGGTGTGCGGACTCCCAGCGGCGGTAGGTCCGGGCACTGATGCAGAAGTGCGGGTCGCCCAGGATCTCCCGGCCGATGGCGCTGAGCGCCTCGGCGGCTTGCTCCTGGGAATGCCACCCCTGCCCGATCCGGGCCGAACGTAACCGCCTGTTGATGCGCTCCGGGATCGCCACACCATCACGGTACGCCCGGGCTGTTGCCCATTCCACGGTCCGGCCGACCGACTGCCGCCCTTCGGGGTGGCGATGGCCGCTCAATGGCCGCTGCGCGGCCGGTCGATGGCCGCGCCGTGTCCTGGTGGTGCTGTCGGGAGAGCGGTTGCATGGAATCCGCGCCTGAGGTTCCGCCCGGGCGTGCAGTTCCCCGCCGGAGAGGAGCGCTTCATGAACGGCGGCGACACCATGGTGCCGCCTCGGCGGGTCAGGGCCGTTGTTCGGTCGGCTCCGGCGGGTCGGCGACGAAGGTGCCGAGCCCGACCTCGCCCCGCACGATGCCCTGCTGCTTCAGATGCAGAAAGGCCTTCTGCACCGTCGATGTGGCCACTCCGAATTCGGCGGACAGCTCCACGACAGGCGGCACTCGGCTCCCGACCGGATAGGTGCCGTCCGCGATCCGCTCGCTGACCAGCGCGGCGATCTGTCTCCAGATGGGCCGGGTGCGATCGAGTTCATGCTCCATGTTCTTGACGCTAGGTAACCGCAGTAGACCGCGCGACCGCAGTTAACCTCAGTGCAGTGCGGTTGACCGCGGTTAACCGCGGTATATATAGAGAACGCGAAGCCCCCGCGGCCGTGCAGGGCCCGGGGGTGTGGCCGACTGCAAAGGAGTCGACATATGCATCGTACTGACGACCGGACCGGGGTGGGGCGTCTTGCGTCCCGTGCCGTGCTGGATCCCGCCGCTCCGGTCGAGGCCTGGCAGCCCTGTGAGTGCGGGCGGCCGGTATGTCCGGACCGCTCGCCCGCCGAGCCCTCGGCCGGCCCGATCGCGGAGGCGCCCGTCTCCCGGGCGATTCCGGCCCTCGTCCGGCGGCTCGAAGAGCCCGCCCGGCGGGTCCGGTGACCGAGGACCTCGCTCCCGTACCCGAGTACTGCGTCTACTGCGACCGTCCGGTCGAGCGCTCCGAGGAGAACCTGGTGATGCTCGGGTTCTCGTCGTCCGGCTCGCGGCCCTCGCTGTACGCGCATCCCGAGTGCCCGGCCCCGCGCAGGCGTGAGGCCGCTCGGCGCTGAAGGCTCCCGTGCGCGCCGCAGCCCCAACTGCCCGCGTACGGGAATCGGTCCCGGCCCCGCGGACGACCCCCGGCGCGGGGCCGGGACCACTCAGCGGCCGTGCCCCCGGCGAGCACCGGGGCTCCACCGTGCACCGACCACCTCACCGACACCCTCACCCCACCCCACCCGGAGCACGTCCATGATCCTCACCACCGATTTCCGGCGCGGCCCCACCGATGTCGTCCACTGCGAGGCGTGCTGGCGCGCGCCCGTCACCACCGCTCGTATCGCGCCCGCCGGGCGTGATCTCCTCTGCGCGCCCTGCGCCCTCACCGACAGCCCGCTCAGGGTCGTGCTGTTCCCGCCGCTCGGGATCTACCGGCTGACGTACCGGCGGCTGGAGCTGGGCAAGCACGCGAAGCCCAGGCCCCAGCTTCCGCCGGACCCCGGTCCTCATCCGCCGAAGCCCACTCCCGAGTCCCCGCCCGGTACCCCGCCCGTGTGAGGCAGGGAAGGGCACGGGTACGGCCCCCGCCGCGAGGAGCGGCGGGGGCCGTCGTCCTGTGTCAGGCCGCCACCTCCAGATCCGGGGCCGCCGGGGCCGTCCGCAAGGCGTAGACCGCGCTTCTCGGGGTTTCCGCGACCCTCGACCAGTCCTCGAAGCCCGCCTCACGGGCCAGTCGGCGGAGCGCCGGTTCGCCCGCGTGGTTGCCCAGGGCCAGGGGGCCGTTCTGGGCGGCCGCGGCCGGGAGGCAGAGGGTGGTGGAGAGGGCCATGAAGAGCCGGCCGATGGGGTGGGTGTTGCCGGTGGGATCCGCGCCCGCGTTCGGTTCGACCAGCATCAGTACGCCGTCGGGCTTAAGGATCCGGCGGGCCGCCCGCAGCGTGGCCAGCGGATCGCCCATATCGTGCAGGCAGTTGAAGAGGGTGACCAGATCCGCCTGCGGATACGTTGCGTCGAGGTCGGCCGCCGCCACCGTGTGGAAGTGGGTGCGGTCGTCGAGTTCGCGCTCCTCGGCGATGATCCGGGCCCGGTCGATGGACTCCCGGTGGTAGTCGTAGCCGTGGAAGACGGAGCGCGGATACGCCCCGGCCATCAGCAGCGTCGAGTACCCCACCCCGCAGCCGATGTCCGCGACCGTTGCCCCCGCGGTGAGCCGCTCGTGCGCGCCCTCGACCGCCGGGATCCACTTCTGCACGATGTTCGCCCGGTACGCGGGCCGGAAGAAGCGGGCCACCGCCCGGAACATCTGCGGCGGGTACTCGCCCCAGTCGACCCCGCCCCCGGTCCGGAAGCACTGCGCCAGCTTGTCCTCGACCGCGTACAGCGACTGGAGGGAACCGTAGATGCCGACGGCCGCTGTCGGGGCGTCCGGTTCGGCGAGCACCCGGGCGTGGGCGGCGGGGAGTTCGTACGCGTACGAGTCACCGCTGCCGTTGCCGGTGCCCGGCGCCACCCGGACATAGCCCGCGCCGACCTGGGTGTGCAGCCACTCGCGTACGTACAGCTCCTGTGTCCCGGTCCGGGCCGCCAGCGCGGCCGGGGTGAGCGGGCCCGCGCCCGCCATCGCCCGGTAGAGGCCGAGCCGGTCGCCGAGGGAGACCGCGAGACCGTTCGCCGCGGCGGCCGCGTCCGCGAAGACCGTGTCCATGAAGGCTGCCGTCTCCGGGTCGGGCCCGGCGGCGGGCACAGCGGGGGCCGGGGCCGCGGACCGTACGGGAACGGCGGCCGGGACCGCGTGCACCCGGGGCTCCACCAGCTCGGCCAGCGCGTCCGCGAACGCGTCGACCTCGGCCTCCGTCGTATGCACGGCGAACGACGCCCTTGTCGTGGCGGGCAGTCCGAACCGTACGCACGCGGGCCGGGCGCAGAGATGGCCCACCCGGATCGCGATCCCCTTCGCGTCCAGATGCTCCCCGATCTCCTCCGGCGCCAGGTCCCGCAGCGCGAACGAGATCGCCGGCCCCCGGTCGGCCGTATCGGCGGGTCCGACGATCCTGGCGCCGCCGATCGAAGCGAGCGCGTCCAGCGCCCGGGCGGTCAGTGCCGCCGCATGGGCCGCCACCCGGTCCCGGCCGAGGCCGTCGAGATAGGTGCAGGCCGCGGCGAGCCCGACGGTCTGGGCGATGACCGGTGTCCCCGCCTCGAAACGGTGCGGCGGATCCGCGTAGGTGGAGTGCGCCATCGTGACGGTGTCGTTCATCTCCCCGCCGGTCAGGAAAGGCGGCAGCGCGGCGAGCAGCTCCGGCCTGCCCCACAGCACCCCGATACCGGTGGGGCCGTACATCTTGTGGCCCGAGAAGGCCAGGAAGTCGACGCCGAGGGTCCGTACGTCCACCGGCAGATGCGGTACGGACTGGCAGGCGTCCAGCACGGTCAGCGCCCCGACCGCCCGCGCCCGGGCGGTGATCACATCGACCGGGTTCACCGTGCCGTAGACATTGGACTGGTGGGTGAAGGCGACGACCCGGGTCGACGCGTCGACGGTCTTCTCCAGCTCTCCGAGGTCGAGCCTGCCGTCGGGGGTGATGGTGAGCCAGCGCAGTTCGGCGCCGGTATGCCGGCACAACTGCTGCCACGGCATCAGATTGGAGTGGTGCTCCATCTCGGTGATGACGACGTTGTCGCCGGGGCCGACGGCCAGCGACCGCAGCTCCCGGGGCGAGTGACCGGCGTTCATCAGCCCGTACGCGACGAGATTGAGCGCCTCGGACGCGTTCTTCGTGGTGACGATCTCGTCCGGCCCGGCGCCGATGAAAGCGGCGATCCGGGCCCGCCCGGCCTCCAGCAGCTCCGTGGCCTCCCGGGCCAGCTGGTGGTAGCTGCGGTGCACATTGGCGTTGTGGAGCCGGTAGTAGTCCAGCTCGGCGTCCAGCACGGCCTGCGGTTTCTGCGAGGTGGCTGCGCTGTCCAGATACACCAGCGGCAGACCGTCCCCGACGGTCCGCCGCAGTACGGGGAAGTCCGCGCGGACCGCCCCGGTGTCGATTCGGTTGTTCTGGTCGATGCTCTGACCGGTGCCGGCACCGCCCCGTCCCGTGGTGGCCTGTGTGGCGGTCACCATGCGGTGGGCGGTGCAGGGACAACCGGAGGTGCTGCTCCCCTGTTCCATCGTGGTAGGGCCTTTCTCGACAGTCCCGGCGGAAGGACCGGCATCCCCCGGGAACTCCCGGTGTGGTGTGGGTGCCATGAGAGAACTGCCGTACCGCGGCCCGCGCAAGAAGCGCGCACCGGCGCATCCACGGTGGTGGAATGCGCCGGGCACAAGCGCGGCCGTACGGTGAAAAGCGCTGGTCAGGGGGGTGAGAACGGGTACGGCGGCTGCTGTCCGCCGTCACCCGGAGCGGGACCGGGTCAGCCCAGCTTCTTGAGCTGCGCGTCCAGGATGTCCTTCGGCTGCTCGGCCTTGCCGCTCAGACCGATGGTGTGGGTGGTGAGGATCTCCGAGCCCTTGCGGACCACGACGAGCTGGGTCTCCATCGTCCCATCGCCCATGTCGGCCGAGACGGTGTAGGCGAGCGCCTCGTCGCCACCCGTGTAGGAGCCCGGGGTGATCTTGGTGTACTTGGTCTTCTCGGTGGTCACCGTGCCGGTGTAGCCCCCAGCGCAGGACTCCGCGGACTTCTTCAGGTCCGCCATCGCCTTTCCGGCGGCGTCGGCGTCCCCGTACGAACCGAGGGTGACGATGTTGATCGAAGCGCCCTGCAAGCCCTTCAGCGCCGCCTCGGCCTTCTCCTCCTCGGTACCGCTCGTCGGCTTCTCGCCCGCCATCCGCGACAGCTGCCGGGCCGCCAGGGCGCCCTCGTCGCCGGGGGCACCCACCACGAGGACCCCGTTCACCACGGCGCACTCGCTCTTGTCGGCCGTCGCGCCCTTCGCCTCGGTCAGCTCTGCGGCGGGCGGGGTCTTCACCGAGTGGCCCTTGAGGTCCTCCTTGGCGACGATCAGCTTGTCCAGCTCGGCCTGCGTCTTCGCCGGAGCCGACTGCTTCGTCCCTTCGCCACCGCCCTTCTCCCCCTGGGAGTCCTTCTTGCCGTCCTCCCCGCCGCAGGCGGCGAGGAGCAGCGCGAGGGAGACGGCGGACGCGGCAACGGCACCGCGGCGAACAAAGGTGGTCTGCATTCGGAAGCTTCCTTGAGGGATGGGCGGTACATGACAGGTGTGACAGGTGCGGCGGGCGGACCCGTCACGGCCCCCGTGGCCTACTGCTTGGTGTATTTGAGCGGGGTCTCCCCCGACCCGACGAGCTCCCGGACGATCGTGGAACCGCCGGACAGCTTCAGCCGGCTCCACTCTCCCGGGTCGCACTTCCCGGGATTCCCCGACTCGACCTCGGTGGGCCCGAGTTCGAGGGGCGTCCCGGCCTTCTTGAGCTTCGCCGACCAGGTGCAGGTGTAATCGGGTCCGCTGCCGGTCAGTTTCATGACCTTCTCGCCGGTGGTGCCGTCTTCGATGGCCATCGTGCGGACGTGCTCCCCCTGCGGCGACTGGAACGCCGCACGCCAGATGCCAATGTAGGCGTTGGGGACGGTGTTTCCGTCATCACGCGTGATATCACCGGGCTCCACCGGGGCCGAGTCCTCCGGTATCGGAGTCTCGCCCTCCTGGGCGGGCCAGAGGGGGGAGGTCACCTCCAGGATCGAATCGCCCGTCATACGGTCCTCGGCGCCCTGGGGGGCGAGGAAGTTGGCGTAGACGAGTCCCGCTCCGACGGGGGCGACCACCAGCAGGGCGAAGGCGATGCCCAGATAGAGGGCGATCCGGCGGCCGCGGCGAATCGGCTGCTGTGCCGCCGTGGCGCCCGTCTTCGAGGCCGGGTCCGGCAGCGGGGTCGCCGCCGTGGCGGGGGACTGTCCGGTTCCGTACGGCGCCGGGGGCGGTGTGTCCTGGAGCGGTGATATCTGCTGCTGGGGTCCGGTGCTCTCCTCCACCTCCAGCAACCGCACGGCGTGACGGCCGAGCTGGGCGACGAGCGCCCCGGGGAGCCAGGGCTCGCCATCGGCCTCGGGCCCCTGTTCCCGCTGTCCCTGTTCCGGTTCCGGTTCCGGTTCCGCCGTCCGGGCGAGGATTTCGTCCACGGACGGCCGCCGCTCCGGCTCCTTGTGCAGACAGTCCCGTACGAGCCGCGCCAGCCCGTCCGGCAGCCCGGACAGGTCCGGCTCGTCCTCCGCGATCCGGAACATCACGGCATGGCTGTTCTGGGTGTCCCCGAACGGCAGCTTCCCGGTCGCCGCGAACATCAGGATCGACCCCAGGCAGAACACGTCGCACGCGGGCGTCACCCGCAGCCCCCGCACCTGCTCGGGCGCCATGAAACCGGGGGAGCCGACCACCGCGCCGGTGCGGGTGATGCCGTTGTCCGCGCCCTCCAGGGCCCGGGCGATACCGAAGTCGATGACCCGGGGGCCGTCGATGGTGACCAGGATGTTCGAGGGCTTCAGATCGCGGTGGATCAGCCCGGCGCCGTGAATGGAACGCAGCGCGTGCGCGAGGCCGGACCCCAGGATGCGTACGGAGCGTTCGGGCAGCGGGCCGTACCCCTTGGTCACCACGTCGCTCAGCGCGGGCCCCGCGACATAGCCGGTGGCCACCCAGGGCACCGCGGCCTCGGTGTCCGCGTCCAGGACCGGCGCGGTCCACTCGCCGCCGACCCGGCGGGCCGCGTTCACCTCCAGCCGGAAGCGCTCCCGGAAGGACTCCTGGGCGGCGAGTTCGGGCCGGATGAGTTTCACCGCGACCGTACGGCCCCGGTTGCTGCGTGCCAGATAGACCTGGCCCATGCCGCCCGCGCCGAGCCGGGCGAGCAGCCGGTACGCGTCGATATGGCGCGGATCTCCAGCCGCCAGCATCTCCATCGTTCCCCCCGGCACCGTGATCCCCGTCCCTGGACGCATTGAGGATAGGCCGCACGGGGCGGCGGCCGCGCCCCCACCCCTGGCCCGGGAGAAGGCTCACAGGTTGGGGGGTGTGGGGCGGATGGGGCGCGGGGTGTTGTGCCGGGAGGGTGCGGAGGGAGGGTGTGTAGGGAGTGTGTGCGGGAGGAGCCCGGCCGAGCCCGGTGCGGCAGAGGGGTGGGGCTGGAGTGGTACCGGGGTGGACCCGCAGCCGGGTCGGGGGCGGCCCGGGGCGGGGTCCGGTCCGGTGGCGCGGCGGCCGCGTCGCGCCGGGCGTTGCGCCGACCGGCGTCAGGCGCGCGCGGCGGTGTTCACCCGATGGCGGGAAGATCGCCGGTCGCCCTTCTCCGGCGCTCCCGGGCGGACGAACACTGGGCGGGCGGGGCGCGTGCCCCGGCTCTCACGACTCCCGAACTCCCTGACCCCCGGTCTCCCGGGCGCCCTGAACCTCCGGGTTTCCGGCCGCCCGGAACCCGGGGATCCGGACTCTCGAAAGGTGCTCCTATGCGTGCGGGGAAGAAGACCCTGGCGGCCGTGGTGATCGCGGGCGCGGCGGCGGCCGGACTGCTGAGCGCGCCCGGCGCCCAGGCGGCCGCGGCGGCGACGCTCTACACGGCCGAGTCGTTCGCGGGCCTCTGCCTCGAACTGCGCGCCACCGACAAGGCGCTCGTCCAGTCGGACTGTACGGGCGCGGCCAACCAGCAGTTCGAGTTCGCGTCCGTCGGCGGCGGGGCGTACGAGATCCGCGAACTGGGCACCAACCAGTGCTTCGACGTGAAGGAGGCCAGCACCGCGCCCGACGCGCCGGTCATCGGCTTCGAGTGCGGGGGCCAGCCGAACCAGCGGTTCGCGGTGACCCCGGGCGGCGAGGGCTATGTGATCGAGACCTTCGCGGGGAAGTGCCTGGATGTGAAGGGCGGCAGCGAGGCGGCGGGGGCGCCGATCGTGCAGACGGAGTGCGAACTGGCCAAGGAGAGCCAGACGTTCGCGATCGAACGCCTGACGCCGTAGGGCCGCGGGCCCCGTAGCGGGTCGGGCGCACGGGGGCCGGGTGCGTTGTCCGGCGCCGGGCCTTGGGGTGCCCGGCCCGGCCCGGGGCGGTGGCTTCTGCCGCAGGACCGGGCCCCGGGGCGGTGTGCCCCAGTCATGGCTCGCGGCACTGGAGTGCTGCGGGCCATGCCCGGGGCGGGGGAGCGCGGTGGGGCGCGGGGGCTGTTTCCGGCCGCAGACCGTGGGTGGCTGGTCGCGCAGTTCCGCCCCCTACGCCTTCGGCGTGGGGGGACCCCCAGCGCCCCCACGCCCGAGTGCCACCATGCCCTAGGGGGTGTCTTCAAACGATCTTGGATGGTGGATCATGGTGCGGTGATACGTCGCCATGAACTGTCCGATGCGGAGTGGGCCTTCGTGCAGCCG